>JAFLRO010000023.1 GCA_022511425.1 Acetatifactor sp. | reverse complement strand
TTTTTATAACAGCGTCTATAATCGCCTTATTAATATCATTCATTCCAGATTCCTCGGATACAAATAATTTAGGTTAGAATCGATGATGCAGTAAACGGAAGGCAACCCGGCTGATATGCCTTTATGTTTACTGCATTTTCGATTTAATCTAAATAGTTTTCCTAATAAGCAAATGTGAAAGGTGCATAGTTTATTTCTTAGCCACAATCAAATATCGATGTATCGTTCCAGTGATTTTCCCATTCTTCTTAATGCAATCATGCATTTTTAACAGTTCATCAAAGCATCTGTCCACTGAAAAACCAGGAAATTCCCATTCGATGATTCGGGCAAACCATACAAAAGCTCCAACATCATAGAAAGTAATAGGCCTAAATGCTTCTTCTGCTTGCAGTATTTGAAAACCTGTTTTTTCAAACGCTTCCCGCTGTTCCTTCAGGTTCAGATGCGGAAATGGCTTAGGGATACCTGGAAGTACCATCTCTACCAGATCACGATCATTCTCTCCACCAACCTGCTCTGTGACAAAGATCCCGTTGCCCTTTAACAGTCTGTATAACTCCGGCGCATCAAAATCTCCGTGCCGATTGATGATCAGGTCAAATGATGCATCATCAAATGGAATCGCAGAAGCATTATTGCATTCCCTGAAATGTATTCCTAATGGAGTCAGTATTTCACCGCATAGCTTCACATTCGGAGGATATCCTTCTGTAGCTGAGGTCTTATGATATGGATGCTTTAATGAGAGCAGGAATTCTCCACCTCCTGTATCATAATCCAGAATGTCTGTGTCTTTAGTCAAATAATTTCTGACAATCGACTCATAATTCCATGGCAAATCCTGTTTTGCCTCATATCTTCCGTGAATATGGGAAAAATCCCACCCACGAATGTGCGCCATATCCTCTTCTTGTTTCCAAAGAGTTTTTAATTCTTCAATATTCATTTCTGCTCCTTTCAAATTCAATTTGGTTTGAACGGTGCAGTTCCTGACAACATAGGCTTATGCCTGAAATATTTCTCTCGATGCAATCTGTTGTCAGTTAAAACTGCACCGAGTAATTAATTCGTTTCATCACCTGATTATCCTCCATTATAAATGACATAATACTACTTCCCATTTATTGCATATATTCGATAATTAATCTTTTTTAAAATCTTTTAATTCCTCCAGGAACTCCTTATATTCTTCATCTGACCAGTAAAAAGTCAAATCGGATTCAGTGTACTTATTGACATCCATATTCATAAAATCAGGGCCAACATCATAACCCAATCTATTTAACACCTTTTCCGCAAATTCCCGAAAGAACATACCGATGCCCGTAATCACATTCCCGCTTTCCACTATCGGCTTGTGAATAAAATGTGACTTGTCAATAAATGGGAAAACATCTGCCATCTGCATAAAGTACCCAGCAGTGAAATCCCTGCCGTCCAACAAGCCCGCTTTTGACAGAAGAATGGGCGAGGATGATATGGCTGCAAATAATGTATCTGCATCTTTTCCACGTCTCAGAAAATCAATTAGCTTATCATCATACAATGCAAATAACAGATAGATTGTGCCCGGTAAAATAATACAAGAATAATCACCAGGTTCTACCTCTTCAAAAGTTCTCTGAGGAATCACTTGAAAGCCGTCCTCACTTATGTATGTCTTTCTTTCGCTTGCAATAATATCAATCTTTTCCTCAAACCAAACGGACAGGCATGAGGTCAAACAGGTTATCTCCTGCAACGAAAAACTAGGATAAATTAACACAGCATATTTCGCATTTTCCAAAGCGTACCCTCCTCTTCTCAAGTGGTCATTATTTCCCTTCCGCCATCTTCAGCTGCGCAGTCACAAGGTCATAGTACATGCCCTTCTTCTCCAGCAGCTCATTGTGAGTACCGATTTCCGCTACACCATGCTTGTCAATCACAACAAGACGGTCCGCATTACGCAGGGTGGATAGTCTGTGTGCAATGGCAAAGGTGGTCCTGCCCTTCACCAGGCGATCCAGAGCCTGTTGAATCAGGAATTCACTCTCCGTATCCAGTGCCGAAGTAGCCTCATCCAGGATCAGAAGCCTGGGATTATTCAGAATAGCCCTCGCAATGGCAATACGTTGTCTTTCTCCTCCTGAAAGGTTATATCCGTGCTCACCCACATAGGTGTTGTACCCATCAGGTGTCTTGCAAATAAAGTCATGGGCATTTGCCGCTTTCGCCGCCTGGATTACCTCTTCCAGGGTGGCGTCCTGCCTTGCGAACCGGATGTTTGCCAGAATCGTTCCGGAGAAAAGGAAGGTCTCCTGCAGCACCACACCAATCTGAGAGTGTAGGCATTCCATCTTGATATCCCGGATATCAACACCATCAATAGTGATCTTTCCCTGATCCACGTCATAAAGCCGCATGATCAGATTGATCAGGGTGGATTTTCCAGCACCGGAAGGCCCCACCAGACCGATCATCTCACCGGGCTGTACCTGAAAACTGATGTTTTCCAGCACCGGCTCATAAGTCTGATAGCCAAAGGATATCCGCTCGAAGGTAAAAGCTCCCTGAATTTCAAATTCCTTGCTGTCCTCCTTATCCGCCAACTGGGGCTCCTCGTCCAGCACATCATAAATACGGTTCAGACTGGTAATCATCTGCATCACGGCGCGGGGCAGGTGGGTCATCCAGCCCAAAGGCCCGAACAAATAACCGCAATATGTAATATACTGCACCAGCTCACCCATGGACATACTGCCCTCCAGCACATCCATGCCGCCGAACAACACCGCTATATAAGTTCCACATCCCATCAAAAAGGTGAGAATTGGGAAAAACACAGCCCAGAAAGTCTCATTCTTTCGGCTGATGGCGGCAAATTCGTTGGCCTTCTTCATGAAACGTTTGGCCTCTCTCTCCTCCTTACCAAAGGACTTCACCACACGGATACCTGAAATAATATCCTGCAGACTGCTGCTCAAGTCATCGGATTTCAACCACTGTTTGTGAAAAATCACCCGAATATGATGCCAGAATGCCCTGGAAATCACAAACACCAAAACGATAAACACCATTGACAGCAGTGTCATTTTCCAGCTGATCATGAACATCACCACCAGCGATACAATCATGGTGAGCAAAGTGGAGAACATGTCTCCGAACACTTCTTCCATGAAAGTACGGATCTGCCGGGTGTCATGGGAAACACGGTTCATAAGCTCACCGGGCTTCCTGTTGTTGATAAAGGAAAGAGACAGCGTCTGTATCTTATAATACAGCTTTTTCCTAAGCGTCATACTTAGGGATGCCCCCAGCTTGGAACAATTCCAGAAGCGCGCCACCTGCAGTAGGATTCTGCTGACCAGTAAGAAGAAAGTAATTCCAACAAACAGCCATAAATCCGTCCATGTACCCTCACCGGAGGAAAGAGTTTTGTCAATAAACTCCCGCTGAATCAAAGGGATTATAAGGTTCACCGCCGCCACCAACACCATCAGCAGAGAGATGAGCAGCAGCTTTCCGATGTACTCGCCGCAAAGCAGGAGAAACTTTCCCATAATGTCAGCCTTGCCCTCGCAGTAGGGGCACTTGCTGGTGCCTGGAAGGGCGCGGCCGCATTTCTCACAGTACTTCTCATATTCCAGGCTCTTCACCCGATCTGCCTCTCCGGGCACCTTGCCGTCCTCCATAGCAGTGATAATGGACTGGGCACCCCGGGTCACATAGGACACACGAATAATGTGCCTCATGGAGAATCGTGCGGCACAGATTTCCTTCCCTTCTTTGGTGATGATTGTAACGATACCGCTGTGAACCTGATGCTCACACTTGATTTTCTCACAGTCCTTTAGCAGGAAAGAGGCTGTCACTGTCGTGTCGTCCAGCACCAGAAATCTCTTTTCCGTTACAGCCAGCCAACTTAAAGCCGTATAGGACTCTTTTGCCAGCTTACTCTGATTGTCAAACCACAGATCCACAGGAACACAATACCAAAGCTTTTCTCCCGGTTCCAGAGCAATCGCATCAATCTGTGGCGGAGTTAATGTATATAATAGTTTCATGTTTCCTCATTTCTACGCCTATCTGCGCGTGAAAATATGACCGAACGATGATGTTCAGCCGCTCTATCATACATGATTCGCTAAGCTAAACACCCCCGACAGGCTGAAAAGGAATCAAGCTATCAGCCCAGCAGAACTGCGGGATAAACGTAAAGCTGCGCAAAGCTTGTGTGAACAATGTAATAAAAGTCAGCCAAGGTCGGTTGAATTATATGTGTTAAATAAACAGATCCAGCTTTTTTCGCTCTGTTACACTGAGTTGATAAAAGTCCGGAATCTCATACCGGTTCCCATCAATATCTGTCACCATCAGCCTGGACTCTCCCAAAAGGATAACAGCATCGCCGCTCATTCTTGTCGTAAACCGACAGGCACCGAAAGTGGTGGTCACGTTCCAGTAAGCATAGCCGTACTCATCCTTAATATCCAGCACTTTGGTAATGGTTGGCATGAAATACCTCAACTTGATCTGCTCTCTGATCATATCCTGCTGTTCCTTATCCAGCTGCGAGAGCTTCTCAATAATACCAATCTCTTTCGCCTTCTCGTCCGCCTCACGAATGGAAATATACTCCTCCGGCATCGTCAGGGGAAAAGTCAGGTATACGCCCACTCGGGAATACTCCTTCTCCCCAAACTTCAAAGCCACAAACCCTCCATCCGTCCGGCTGAACTTAGCATTATCCTTCGTCAGGAACCGCATTTCCAGCAATTCCTCAGATTCCCTTTTCAGGGCCTCCTCATCAAACTCCTGCAAATCAAGCAGGTTCTGTCCCATATTCTCCTGTTCCATAAAATCCCTCTTTCTATATTTTTCTACTCAATCCCTCTCATCGCCAACGCCTTCGTCTGCAACTCACTCAACTTAAAGAAGGTTCCCTTCATCTTAAGCAACTCCTCATGAGTTCCCGCTTCCGTAATTCTTCCATCATCCAACACAATCAAATGAGTAGCATTCCGTAACGTAGAAAGCCTATGCGCAATAGACAGCACCGTCCGCCCCTTCTCCAGCCGCTCCAAAGACTTCTGAATCGCCAACTCCGTCTCCGTATCCACAGCTGAAGTAGCCTCGTCCAAAATCAAGATTTTCGGGTCAGCCAGTATCGCCCTGGCAATGGAAATCCTCTGCTTCTCACCGCCGGACAAAGACCTGCTGGAAGATCCAAGAATCGTATCATACCCCTCCGGCATCCGACAGATAAAGTCGTGGGCATTTGCCTGTACAGCTGCCCTAATAATCTCTTCTCTTGTGGCATCCGGTCTTGCATATGCAATATTTTCCGCCACAGTTCCCATAAAGATATAAGTCTCCTGAGATACCATTGCCACATTCCTTCGCAGCTCCCGGAAACCGTACTGTTTTACGTTGACACCGTCAACCAACACCTCTCCCTCTTCTGCATCATACAGCCGGGAGATCAAATTCACCAATGTGGATTTACCGGAACCGGACCGTCCCACGATTCCAAAAACCTCTCCAGCCTCCACATGGAAGCTGACATCCTTCAATATAGGCTTATGGGCATCATAGCTGAAAGTTACATTCTTCAGTTCAATCTCTCCCCGCAGGCTTTCCGGCCGCAAAGGCTCTGACGCTTCCTTCACCTCGGGTACTGCGTCAATGATTTCAAACATACGCTGTGCGGAGTTCATGCAGTTGGTGTACCAGCGGATGATACGGGACATAAAGTCCAACGGTCCCCTCAACTGGCCCACATAACCGGAAAAGGTCAGAAGCATACCCACCTCAATATTGGACCCGCTGATAATCAGCGCACCGCCTACAGCCCACACCAGAAAACTGATGGTATCCTCCACCGTACAGTACAAGGCAAAAAACTTATTGTCATACTTAACCAGATCCAGTTCCGCAGTGCGGACTCTTGTGTTGTTCTTGGTAAAGCGTGTCATCTCCTGCTCTTCCTGACCGAAAGCCTTGACCACCCTGGCTCCGGTAAAGTTCTCGTTCATCTGAGAGTTGAGCCGCCTGTTGGCCCGGTGACGCTTACCATAATAATGCCACAGATGAGGCATCATACGATAGCTCATAACCACCAGCACCGGCATAAAAATAATTGACACAAGTGCCAGAAGAGGATTTAGAATAAACATGATGACACAGGTTGCCACAAGCCTTCCCACATTGATGAAAAAGTAAGGAATACCATCAATAAAGAAGCTGGATATCTCCTCTGCATCATCTGACACCCTTGTCATAAGACCACCGGTCTGTCTTCTGGAATAAAAACTGATGGACAGTCTTCCCATGGAGGAAAACACCTGGCTCTTCAGTTTTGCAATCACCTCCGGCGCAATCCTTGCAGTTAATACACCCTGCAAAATTCCCAGCCCCTGCATGATTATCTTTGACAAAATCATCGTGATCACCAATACTACCAGAGCTGTCACAAATCGTCCTGCCGGAATATGGAGCATCTCCAAAAAAGCCTCATTCTTCACAAGAACCTGATCGTATAGTACTGTACCGCTTAGATAAGGCCAGACCAAATCCAGGGCAGCAGTGCCCAGATAACAAAAGATCATGACTGCCAGGATCATCTTGTAGGGCTTAAAGTATGACATAACCCGAAGCAGAATGGATTTCTTATCCATACATTTGGGACAGACCTTCCGCTCCTGATCCGGATAAATCATGCCGCACTTAGGGCAGCATTCCTTTCCCTTGGCAACATCCAAATCCTCTTTCTGGATTTCTTCACCCTTCTTCATTTTTTCTAAAAGCCTGCAAATCCTCAAAAATGTCTCCAGCCTGGTGTTGGAAAAATGGCACAGATATCTGTCCGTGCCATCTATGGCAGCCATCAGAACACCGGTGCTGATCTCCCTGATTACTTCCAGACGTTCTATTTGAGACAGTTCAAAAATCTGTATAGCAGGCTCCTCCAAAAGGATGGCATCTTTTTGAATCTGCCATCCGGCATATCCGCCTAACTGGTACTCCACTTTCTCCTGATAGGGATAAGCAGCGAAAATCAATTTCTCTTTGGTCAGCGCCACGATGGAATCGGCAAAGCGGTATTCCATGTCAAGGTCAGCAATAGCTGTAAAAACAATGTCTTTTTCTGCTATATCGTGCTTCTGGATCACACTGATAAAACTGTTTGGTAACTTCATTTTAACCTCCGGGTCTCGCCGATATCGGACGATTTGTGCTCGCATAAAAAACCCCATGGCTTCCGAAAATAGCCACGGGGTTCAAAATTCCTACTGATTATGTAATACATAATAATCAAGAGACAAACCTGCCATATATCGGGAGACAAACGCACATGTTCTGTAATTGTAAAGCTTTGTTAGTTCTCTTGGTCATGTTCTTTGCCTCCTTTCATTATTTTTTTGACCGTTTCTAAGTATAAAGGTATTTCCATTCATTGTCAATACATATTTTCTAAAACTGAGGTATTACATCTTTCCAACCAAAGGTCGCCATATCTTAATGCCCATAATAGTACTGTATCACATCCTGTCCTGTTGTGTCACCTTGTGTCACCCTTACGGAATATCCATATATGCTTGATCTGCCCCCCAATCTCGCTGTAAGACCAAGCCTGACGGCTGCGCGCCACACAGTTGGGATCGTTCAAGAGAAACCCCTCTTCCGTATATCCGTAGACAACCACAAAATGTCCTCCAATCGTAAAATCCCCAGGGCTCATAGAACAGATAATAATCTCCCCTCTGTCTAAAGCCTGCTTCATGACCAGCTCGTTTTTCTCCGGCTGTTCCACAGAAATTCCATACAATGGCGGTACATCCTCCAGTAGCAACCAGGCAGTACCTGTACCCGATATATAATACCCCTCCCGCATGCTGTACTCTGCCAGCACATCCGGTGTCAGCGCCTCGTTTCCCGTCAGATAATAAAGCATCATGGACAGTGCCGTGGGACCGCATCCGGCCAGTCCTACCACGCTGTCGTCGCCATAGGATGTATAACCCCACCTGGGATCCCACTGGAGAAAAAGAGGATACTCCTGTTCTTTTTCGCTCTCCGTGAGCCCTCCCCCCATGACATTTCCCTTGTTCTCCAAATAATGTGCCGCAAAGTCAGCCATCTCCGGATTGTTTGCCAGCGCCTCCAGCAGCCGTTCCGGATAGTTTCGGTAATCCGCCGCCACCTGTGCAATGAGTTCACTGTTCTCCCCCAGCTCCTGAAGCCGTTTCACGATTTCCCACAGGGTTCGCTCCTTGGGCTTGTCCACTTTATCAAGACCCCACAGATCAGTATAATCTGCAATGGTTGCACTTTCCATTACATTTGACGACATCACTGAAGATATCTGATCGCCTTCGCTCATCAGCGCCTGATCTTCTTTTATGGACATCAATCTGCTCTGAAGACGGTTTATTTGTGCATTTAAATCTCTAATCTGGCCGCGCATATGTAACAGCATAATCACATTGACAAGCACCAGAATCCATGGAATCACAATCCACATAGTGTTACGACCTGTTTTTTTGCGGTCCATTCCTGCTCCCAATCTATTTCTATTGCCTCTTATGGTACTTCGCTCCCCTGATAGTCTTTCTCTGTTGTTTCCCATTTTCATTCTCCTCGTATAACATGTCTGTGCAGGCATCAAACACCTACACTGTAGTCCTTTCAAATGACGTGACCTATTCTACCTGGAGAATGTATCAGGAATGCATCACTTTCGTCGCTTATTTGTATTTTTTTCAGTGTTCACTTTTCCATCAGGCACATCATACATAGAGAATATGACAGGAATCTGCTCTACGTGTTCAACTGATTTGCTTATGACGGTATCCCTGATACAAAATGGGCAGAATAATCGCTGTCAAAACAGTATATAGCACTATAATGACCGGCACTTCCCTAAACACTTTCCCGCCGATGGAATATAGACTAAAATAAACTAACACTTCTTCCATTTGAAGCAGCTGATTAGGTAAAAGACTTATAATCTTACTTACTATAGGACTGTCAATATATAAAAGAAATTCTGGAATAAAAATCAACACCACAGGAACCATCACTGCCAATACCGCTGATTTTGTTTTGGCGGACACCAACATACTCAAAAAAGAAATGAACAGACAGCCGATATATCCGCCGATAATTATCAGAAGATACTTCTGCAAGACAGTGATATTGTAAAAGCACCTCCAAGAAATCCAGTCTACCTGAACTGCCAGATTCCATCCATCCGCGCCGAGATAAAACAGGGTAATGCCCGTATACAGGAGAAATGCGGTAAAATAAGTCAAGGTTACAATAGAGAATCCCGCCATGATTTTTGCTCTAACTGCCTTGTTTCTCCCATGAATTGATGTAAAAAAGACCGCATCAGATTTCCAGGTAAATTCATTGGGAAAAATTCCGGAAACAAGATACCCCAAAATCAACATAGTAAGCATTACAATGATAGGCGCATACTCAAACAACTGAGTCCAACCCTTCATGTAGTCATAATAAAACGGTATTTGAATAGCCTCATATTGACCGATTAAATAATTTTTCTCTGCATCCGAAAACTGATCCTTCGCCACCCCCGACAGCCACTCCTTCAATAGTGTTGTCCGATTCTCATAAAAGTCTCCAGCCATCTCCTCCGTCAGGGAGTCCGCACGATAATAATCAAATAAATCATAAAAGCCATTGGCATAGGAACGGTTCAACAGATACCGAATATCGCGGATTCCCTGCCCCCAACTGTATGCAATATTATTCTCTCTAACATCCTTTGACAGTGCTTCCGGTGATTCACTGATTCTCCGGTTTTCTGCAATCACCTGTCGTATCTTTTCTTCATCCAAATAACCGGCCCATTCCTTCTGTGCTTCCCGCAATGCTGTGACAGCAGCTAATCCTGTCTCGGATTCTCCATTTTCGTTCATGTAGGGAACATCCACGGCAAAAAAACATGTAACCCCCATTATGACAAATACTAATATGAGGGCTATCTTGCAGCTCGTCCGGGAGAACACTTTTTTCAGCTCATATTTCACCATCATACTCACCTGCCTTTTCTCCAAAATAATTTAAGAATAGATCTTCTAAGGTTGCCGTTTCCAAAACAGCGTTTTCAGAAGGTTTCTCAATGGATAAAATCCTAAGCTCCGCTCCGCCCGGTATGTTTTTAATATTTGGCACCTTATAAACCTTCCTGTAATGATCGATTTCTTCTTTTAAGACAGCGAGACTCCACACCCTCTCCGGCATGGTGGCAAGCAGTTCCTCCGAAGTACCGGATGCCTTTATTGCTCCATCCTTCATCAGAATAATTTCGTTAGCAATATACTCAATGTCCGACACAATATGGGTGGACAACAACACCAGACGTTCTTCAGAAAGCTCACTGATTAGATTTCGAAATCTAATCCGTTCATTGGGATCCAGCCCTGCTGTCGGCTCATCAAGGATCAGTATCTTGGGATCATTGAGCATGGCCTGTGCAATTCCCACGCGTCGTTTCATTCCGCCTGACAACTTTTTCATTTTCTTGTTTCGCGATTTTTCCATCCCCACCTGCTTCAATAAGGCTTCCGTCCTCTGTTTTGCAGTCACTGGCCGCAGTCCCTTGATAGAAGCCACATACATGAGATAATCATAAACTGAAAATTCAGGATAAAATCCATATTCCTGCGGAAGATATCCCAGAAGTTTCCGATATTCGCCATCCATTTCAAAAATATCTCTTCCGTTCCAGGTAATTAATCCACTGCTAGGATACAGCAAAGTACATAGCATACGCATTAGCGTAGTCTTTCCGGCTCCGTTTATGCCCAGAAGCCCGTAGACGCCCGTTGACAAAGTGTATGTCACATTTCTGACGGCGGTGATGTCCTTAAAATCTTTTGTCAGTTCAGAAAGCTTCAACTCCATAATGATTTTACCTCCCATATTTCTCTGTAATTCTTTTTCTCTTTATGGATGCAATAACATAAATACAAAATTGCAACTATTATCACGACAAACCAGACAAACGGTGAAATTGCTCCATATAGTTTTTCGTTCAGGACCAGCCGTGTCCATACAGCGCACCATACTATACATAACAGAAACGAGAATGCCTCAGAGCTTGTCTTCCGGCTGACAAACGAGCGAAAACAGATACAGCAGGTCACAATATAGGGAAGAAAAAAGTTAATCATCATTTCCTTCAAAAGCATTTTGCCGGTCAAAACAGTTGCAAGAAAGAATAGACAAAGTAATAGGAAATCTACCATCGCAAACAGATAAATTCTTGCTGCGTATATCTGCCGCAGGGAATAGCATGAAGCGCCCTCAATCTCCAGTGTCGCATTGTTGCGGTTTTTCCACAGTTCAGGCAATAGTAGTACCGCAAACAGCGGTGCTGCTATTCCCATATTTCGCCGGATATAGAAACTGCTTTCTGTAAATTCAAACAGAATCCATAAAATCAACAGAACTGCTCCCTGTAATGTCCACCAACGTTTTCGGATATATTTACTTTGCTGATACAGAAACTCGGCTCCGGAAAGAAACTCTTTCGCTTCCTTTTCATAAAACGCTTCTTTAGATTTCTGAATTGTTTCCCTCAGACACTCTTCATTATAAACATAGTTATTATTCATACACAGATATTTTCTAATCAAATGGTTTGATACTCTCATAAACTTCCTCATTTCTGCGCTGCTCTTTACATATAAGAGTCTGTGATCGCAACGCTGTTATAAACTCTGTGGCAAAAAAGTGGGTACTCAAATCAATACGGCGGCAAGTGTAATGTCTTTCAAGACCATTCCTCTTTGAAATAAGCGGACAACATTTCCCTCGCTCTTCGTATTCTGTATTTTACGAGCGGAAGGCTTATTCCAAGTATTTTAGCAATATCCTTTTGCTTTTGCTCCTGGATGAAATAAAGAACAGCCACTTCTCTCAAATCATCTGTCAAACTTTCCAACGCAGTCCGAACTTCAATTTGCATGTCCAAGTTATCTGTCTTCCGGTCTGGAATATCCGGTAATTCCTCCAATGGAATTTCCTTCTTTTTCCTGTGATAATCAATACACACATTTCCCGCAATTACATACAGATAATTCACCGCCTTTCCGTAATGCCGATATTGGTTCAGTGTTCGGAAAAACCGGACAAAAGTCTCCTGGGTCATATCTTCTGCATAATCGTAGTCGTCTATATGTAGTTGACAATACTTGTGTATTCTGGGATAGTATTTAACGACAAACTCTTCCAGAGCTGTCTCATCTCCCATACGCATTTTTTGTACAAGCAGAAAATCCGAGTCAGACTCCATACCCGTGTTTTCCTCCCTTCCACAAGTGTTTACTAAGTTTCAAAAGCGCTTTCTATCTTTATAACGATTATGAACAATAAAAGGATAGTCAGTGTAATCAAAAAGGATTCATCAGTCCTTCCGATGAATCCCCTGCAATCATATAAGAAATCCCCTGAAAGCGGCTTGATAATCTGACCTCCAGGGGATTTTACAGAATAATATCTGCTTCTTCTCTATACCAGTCTCACAGTCTCTCTTGCGATGGCAAGCTCCTCGTTGGTGGGAATCACCATCACGGTAGTCTTGCTGTCGGGGGTGGAGATAGCGATATCCTCACCACGCTTGTGATTTGCGTCCTGATCCAGGGTAATACCCAGGTAGCCCAGATACTCGCAGACGGAGGTGCGCACCAGTGCTGCATTCTCGCCCACACCTGCGGTGAAGCAGATTACATCCACACCGTTCATTGCCGCCACATAAGCGCCGATGTACTTAGCCACTCTGTAACAGAAGGTTTTGATGGTGCGAATGCCTTTGGCATCCCCCTTATTGTAAGCCTCCTCCAGGTCGCGGAAATCAGAAGAAAGATTTTCGGAGAGACCCAGCACGCCTGACTTCTTGTTCAGTACGCTCATAATCTCATCGATGCTCTTGCCCTCCTTGTGAGCGATAAACTCGATAATGGCGGGGTCGATATCACCGGAACGGGTTCCCATGATCAGCCCTTCCAGCGGAGTGAGACCCATGGAGGTGTCAATGCACTTTCCGTTCTTAACAGCGGAGATACTGGCACCATTGCCAAGATGGCAAACGATGATTTTCAGATCCTCATACTTCTTCCCCAACACCTCTGCAGCCCTCTTGGAAACATAGGAATGGCTGGTACCGTGGAAGCCATAGCGCCTAATCTTGTACTTCTGGTAATACTCATAGGGCAGGCCATACATGTAAGCCTCCTCAGGCATAGTCTGATGGAAAGCGGTGTCGAACACTGCCACCATAGGTGTGGTCGGCATCAGCTTTTTGCATGCGTTGATACCAATCAGGTTGGCAGGATTATGTAAGGGCGCAAGGTCGTTGCACTCCTCCACTGCCTTCATAACATTTTCATCAATCACAACGGATTCCGCAAATTTCTCGCCGCCATGCACTACGCGATGGCCTACAGCACCAATCTCGTCCAGGCTCTTCACCACACCGGTCTTGGGGTTGGTCAGAGCTTCCAGCACCAGACGGATAGCTTCAGTATGATCAGGCATAGGAGTCTCGGTCTTCTCCTTCTCTCCGCCTTCAGGGGAGTATGTAATCATGCTGCCCTCAATACCGATTCTCTCACAGAGGCCCTTTGCCAGGCACTGCTCGGATTCGGAATCAATGAGCTGGAATTTAAGAGATGAACTGCCGCAGTTGATTACTAATACTTTCATGGGAGTTAATTTCCTTTCAGTTTTTATAGTCTTACAATTTGGGTTCTTATCCGAATGTAAATCGGTAGTTATGGTAGTTATAGGCAAAATAACACTAAACTAACTGTGCCTGTACTGCCGTCAGGGCTACCACACCAACAATATCCTGCCAGGAACAGCCTCTTGACAGATCGTTCACGGGCTTTGCAATACCCTGAAGCATGGGGCCGTATGCCTCTGCACCGCCCAGTCTCTGCACCAGCTTATACCCGATATTACCTGCGTCCAGGTTCGGGAAGATCAGTACATTTGCATGACCGCCAACAGGGCTTCCGGGAGACTTTGACTTTGCCACTCCGGGTACAAGCGCTGCATCCAGCTGAAGTTCACCGTCCAGGGTCAGATGAGGGTATTGCTCTTGTGCAATTCTGGTGGCTTCCACTACCTTATCCACCATCTCGTGCTTTGCACTGCCCTTGGTAGAATGGCTCAGCATAGCAATCACAGGCTTAGGTCCAACCAGAGACTTGAAACTTCTTGAGGAAGATTCAGCAATCGCAGCCAGTTCTTCCGCAGTGGGATCTTGATTCAATCCGCAGTCGGCAAACAGGAATGTACCATTCTCTCCCTGCTCCTTGAACTGGGTATCCATAACGAAAAATGCGGAAACGAGCTTGACGCCTGGCGCGGTCTTTAAAATCTGCAACGCCGGACGCAGAGTGTCTGCTGTCGAATGACAGGCTCCTGCCACCATGCCGTCTGCATCGTTGGCCTTCACCATCACAATGCCAAAAGTCAGGTAATCGTTCAACAGAATTTCTCTTGCAGCCTCCTCGGTCATTCCCTTGGCCTTCCTGGTCTCATACAAAATATTCACATACTCATCCAGTTTAGGCGTATTGGCGGGATTGACAACTGTCACACCGGTCAGGTCTACCTCCAGCCAGCCTGCACCATCCATGATCTTTTCCTCATTGCCCACCATGATGATGTCGGCAATACCTTCTTCCACGATCCTGGCTGCAGCAATCAGAGTCCTCTTATCGTTGGATTCCGGTAACACTATCGTCTTTTTGTCAAGCCTTGCTCTCTCCTTGATAAGATCAATATACGACATACCCCATTCTCCTTTCCGGCGGTTCCCCCGCATTTACCAGTATTATAAAAATTACACCTTTGCCAGAATTTTACTTAACAAATGGCGTTATTTATATTATACTAAATATATGGACAGGGCACAAGGGAAAATATGCGTTAATTTGTATATTTTCAAGTACACAGTTCAATTTCTGCATTCCTTTTTTCCCTTTCAGCAAAGCCCATGTAAACGCTTTCACATCATGTTATTTTTTTCACATTGTTTGTCAATATATATAAACGAAATTACGTGCACAAGGAGAAGGAAGGCATATGAGAATTAACGGAATAATCGCAGAATACAATCCATTCCACAATGGCCACAGATACCATCTGACAGAATCTCTTCGCCGCACGGATGCTGAATACACTGTGATTGTCATGAGCGGAAACTTTGTACAGCGTGGCGCACCTGCCCTCGTAGACAAATTTAGGCGTGCTGAGATGGCGCTCTTAAACGGCGCCGACTTGGTTTTGGAACTTCCTGCCCTCTATGCAACTGCCAGTGCGGAATTCTTTGCAACAGGAGCTGTAGCTCTGTTGAATAAATTGAATGTGGTTACTGATCTGTGCTTTGGAAGTGAGTGCGGAGATGCACAGTTACTGCAGCAAATTGCAGAAATCCTGGCAGAGGAGCCCAAAGCCTACTCTCAATCGCTGAAACGTTACTTACGTCAGGGCCTCTCCTACCCTAATGCCCGCAATGAAGCATTGATCCAGAACTATCCCTTCCTTGGCCAGCACAAAAATGTTTTTTCCTCGCCCAATAACATCTTAGGCATTGAGTACATAAAAGCAATTATTCGTAGTAAAAGTACACTGAATCCTGTCACCGTCCAGCGAACAGGCGCCGGATATCACAGTCGTCTGCCCGAAAAAAATGACTGTTCCGCCCTGGCTATCCGCCAAGCTCTTTATGCGGGAACAGATGACAGTTTTTTAAAAAATAACATGCCGGAGGAAGCCGCAAGAGTCCTTTCCGAGCAGCTGGCAAAAACCGGTCTGGTACGCAGCAACGGTTTTTCTGATATTCTTTATTACAAACTGGTTATGGAAAAAGAACATGGATATGACAAATATCTGGATGTATCCTCAGATCTGTCCGATAGAATCAAGGCCCGTCTGGACGAATTCAGAGGATTTGATAGTTTTTGTGATTTGTTAAAGACCAAGGAGATGACCTACACCCGCATCAGTCGCTGTCTGCTCCATATCATGCTGAATATCAAGAAGGCAGATATGGACGAGGCAAATGTCCTGGGCACTGCGCTCTATGCACGGGTTCTTGGCTTCCGTAAAATGTCTTCCCCTCTCCTGAGCGAAATCAAGGAACATTCCGCCATCCCTTTGTTGACAAAGCTGGCAGATGCCGACGAGCTGTTGGATAAATCCGCCAGGGATATGCTGAATCAAGATATCCGCATCAGCCAGATTTATAATGGGATTACCGCCCGCAAGTCAAGCCATACTCCAGCCAATGAGATTGCAACGCCATTGGTTATTATTTAATCAGTTCTTTCCAAATCTATCGTTAAGAATAAACCATGGTTTATTAATGGTTATTTGTGGTTGTTAATAATTTATTATCGGGTTAATTCTTAAAACTGTGAATAGGCGCGGGAATCCTTCCTCCCCGGTTCACAAAGGCATCGCAGGAGAATTGATTCACGGGCATAATGGGAGCATATCCCAAAAGGCCGCCAAATTCCACGGTCTCTCCCACTCCCTTGCCAATTACGGGAATCAGTCGCACCGCAGTCGTCTTCTGGTTCACCATACCGATGGCCATCTCATCGGCGATGATACCGGAAATGGTTGTAGCTTTTGTGTCGCCGGGCACAGCAATCATATCCAGACCCACGGAGCATACACAGGTCATTGCTTCTAACTTCTCCAAAGTCAGGGCTCCTGCTTTTACCGCATCGATCATGCCCTGGTCCTCGCTGACAGGGATAAATGCGCCGCTTAATCCCCCAACATAAGAAGATGCCATGACACCACCTTTTTTCACCTGATCGTTCAAAAGAGCCAAAGCGGCCGTGGTACCGGGAGCTCCGGCATATTCAAGCCCTATCTCACATAGAATATCAGCTACGCTGTCTCCCACCGCCGGAGTAGGAGCAAGAGACAGATCTACAATGCCAAAAGGCACACCCAACAGTCTGGAGGCTTCCTTTGCGACTAATTGCCCCACACGGGTTACCTTAAAAGCAGTCTTCTTGATAGTTTCGCATAGCACCTCAAAATTTTCGCCACGAACCTGCTCTAAGGCAGTCTTGACCACGCCGGGACCACTGACTCCAACATTGATGACCTTGTCCGTCTCCGTAACACCGTGAAAAGCGCCGGCCATAAAGGGATTGTCGTCAGGCGCATTGCAGAAAACAACAAGCTTTGCACATCCCAATGAATCCTCATTTTTAGTGTATTCTGCCGTCTCTTTGATAATCTCTCCCATGAGCTTCACAGCATCCATGTTAATGCCGGTTCGGGTGGAGCCCAGGTTTACAGAACTACATACCCGCTCTGTGGTGGACAGAGCCAGCGGAATGGAACGGATCAGCAATTCATCAGCCGGAGTCATACCCTTGCTCACCAAAGCAGAATAACCGCCGATAAAATTCACACCTACGTCCTTTGCCACACGATCCAAAGTAGCTGCAATGGAGGCGAAATCCTCTTTCGTCTTGCAGGCTGCCCCGCCTACCAGGGCAATGGGAGTAAGGGAGATTCGTTTATTCACAATTGGAATACCAAACTCCCGGGATATCTCCTCTCCTGTCATTACCAAATCTTTTGCAGCATCATAAATCTTGTTGTAAATCTTCTCATTCAACCGATTCAAATCAGAATCGATGCAGTCCAACAAGCTGATTCCCAGAGTAATAGTCCGCACATCCAGGTTCTCTTCCTCAATCATCTTGTTCGTCTCGACAACTTCGAATATATTGATCATAATAATCCCCAGCTCTTTCTCCGCTATATTGCATTGTACCACAAGTTACGGGTATAGACCCGAAAAACCTACGGTTTTCCGGGTTCGCTTCGCTCGTCAAATGTCTAAACACACATCTGCTCGAGCGAGCTCGGCATCTGTGTATTTAGCCACTTGACTCTGCCCTTCGCGGACATTATATTCTGTGCATCATGTCAAATATCTCTTCCTTCTGGCATTTGATTACCACGCCGATTCCTTCGCCCAGTGCAGCCAGTTCGTCTGCCATATCGCCGAACTGCTTACTTGTCGCTGCCGTGTCCACGATCATCATCATGTTGAAATATTCCTGAACGATGGTCTGTGAGATATCTAAAATATTGATACCGTTTTCTGCCAGATAAGTACATACCTTTGCAATGATACCCACGGTATCCTTACCTACTACTGTAATAATTGTTCTTTTCACTCGATTCTCCATTCCTGCGCATAAAGCGCATATTTTTGTTATCGTATAGTGGCTTTCCCTACGCAATATGTATTACCGGCGAGACCTCGCTGCGCTTTGCCACACGAATATCAAAATCCCCTGCCGTATAAGGGTTATCTCCCATGGCAATCTCCATCCGCACCGATTCATAAGCCAGTTCCGGCAGATTGTTCTCCTTGCTGAGATGCCCCAGCAGCACGGTCTGCAGCCTGTCATGGAGAATCCGGCAGAGCAGTCTGCCGGAATTTTCGTTGGAGAGATGTCCTTTTTCTCCCAAAATCCGTTGTTTCAGGTAATAGGGATAAGGTCCCACCTGAAGCATGTTCACATCGTGGTTTGCTTCCAGGAGTAAGGCATCCATGCCCTTCAGGCATTCGACTGTATAATCGTTGTAAACCCCAAGATCCGTACACACTGCTACTTTCTTACTTCCATAAGAAATACGATACCCCACCGGCTGTGCAGCATCGTGGGAAATGCGCATGGGATTGATGGTCAGATCTTTCAGTGTCAGCTTCTTATCTTCCCACACTTCATGAAAGAGGTTATGATCCAAATCTCCCAGACCCGAACATTTTTTCAGAGCCTTGATAGTTCCAGCCGTGGCATAAATAGGTATTTCATATTTCCGCGCCAAAACCCCCAATCCACTGATATGATCCGCATGTTCATGGGTAATCAGAATACCGTCGATATCCCGCCCGGTAAGCCCAAGTTCTTTCAACCCACTCTCTGTGCGCTTACCGCTGATGCCCACATCCACCAGCAGATGGGTGGCATCGGAGCCAATATAAACGCAGTTTCCGCTGCTTCCGCTCGCTATGCTGCACAGTCTCATTCCTATACTCCTTACCCTCTACAGCTTACACCGGGATGAATGCCCTACCTTAGAATTTCTTCTCACGTTCTTCCCAGTAGATATCGATTACATCACCGCTGCTCAACGGTTCCATATACTCTGCGTTCCTGCCATTTAAAAGCGTCACAATAGAACGTCCGTCGGAAGCCTTTAAGTCAAAGTTGATGAACGAGAATACGTCAACAAACACATAACTGCTCTTTCCCTTCAGTGTCACAGGAAGCTTATTCACAATCACAGCCATTTCCACAGGTCCGGATGATACACTGTCCTGGGACTGATCCGCACTGCCGGAAACTGTGTTCCCTGAAAGTCCTGCTTCACTGCCTGTGCCCGATGTGTTTACTGTGTTCTCCGTCGCATGGATTGTATCTGTAGCCTGTGAAGGAATAGCTGCCCCCGCATCTCCCTGTATTCCGGCTTCGTCCGTTGCCTCAGCCACAGCCTGTAATAAGGCTTTCTCAGCAGCTTCGCGCTCTGCCTTCTCAGCAGCTTCACGTGCTGCTTCCTTGGCTGCCCGCCGTGCTGCGGCCTCCTCCTCGGTCTCGTCTTCTAAATCTGCGTAGGTGATCGTCGCGTTCACATCCCAGGTCAGAGTAAAATTCTCATAGACCCTGGTATCCGGTTTAGCAGGAGTGTCATTTACCAGAATACTGCCACCCAGCGGCACATCCATAAATTCTGCGATCTCTCTGACAGTGTAGGAATTTTGTACCTGTATATCATCGTTATCCTGTATCAAATAATACTCGTTTTCCAACTTACCGTTCACAGATGCAGTCCTGGGCAGGTCAATCTTCGTTCCGTTCACCACTACATGGAGATTCTGAGCCAGCTCAGGCAACCTGCTAAGCTCCAGAGAAGCCGGGTCGCCCGCCGTAGAAGGTGTCACATCCACCCGGTCACCATTATGTACCTGGGTATAGATGTCCGCAGACTCGCCGTTGACACGAATCACTGCCGCCTCTCCCTGGATGCCCCGTACAATGCGGCTCTTTCCGTTTATTACGAAGGTCAGAGCCTGTCCTCTCTTAGGGAACAGATCCTCGTTGGAAAAGTCGGACTGTACCGCTGCATCCGCCACGGACAGCTTGCCATTGTCGTAAAGTTTTACCCGCTTTCCGTTAAAATCAACAAAAATAAAGTTATTGCACTGTTCATAATAGCTTAAACAGATTCCGATAGGGGTCACCATCAGGGAATCCCTGCGAGGATTCTCAATCTCAAATTCAATGCTCTGCATGACCTCCGAGCCCCTGATTGCCACGCGCTCCTTAACAATGCCCAATTCCTTTGCCAGGTGCTCCGTATAGCCGGGAATGGTGCCGCCGCCGCCCACAACAAATACGGCGCTGACCGCTTTCTCACCGTTTAGCTCCCGGATACAATCGGCAACCTGCTTTGTCATCTCCTGAACCTTTCCGGCTAGAATCTCCTCCACCTCTCTGGCCGTGATTACTTGGGTCAGACCCATAATATCCTGGTATTCTACAGAATCCCTCTCACCGGTCTGGCGCTTGATGCGCTCTGCGGTTTCAAAATCCACCAGACAGTGCTGAATCAGAATTTCTGTCAGACTGTCGCCTGCCACAGGTATCATACCGTAAGCAGTGATAGCGCCGTCCCTGGTAATTGAAATATCACTGGTACCTGCTCCCACGTCCACCAGAGCCATATTCAGCATCCGGAATTTCTCCGGGATAGCCACCTGAATAGCTGCGATAGGTTCCAGGGTCAGATTCGCCACATGTAGTCCTGCTATCTCCACGGCCTTGTATAGCCCGTCCACCACATCATCGGGCAATAAGGTTGCAATCAGATCCACTGCCATGCTTCTGACTTTATGTCCCTCCAGATTACTGATCTGGTAACCATTCATATAATATCGCATGGGAGTATAGCCAACACAATAGAATTTTATCTCCGTGTCGTTGTTCTTCTGGAATTCCTCGTAAGCCTGTTCCACGCCAAGGGTGGACAGAGAATAAATATCCTCCTCTGTGACCTCATGATCCTCCTCATACTCCAGTTCTGCGTGGGTGGTAACAGTCCGCAGCACACGGCCTGCAGCTGCGATACAGACCTCCGTCAGTTTCCGGTTAATATCCGCCTCCAGCTGCTCCTTCACAATCCTGATTGTTTCTCCAACCTTGTTGATATCGTGAATCTGTCCGTCCAGCATAGCTCGGGTCTCATGCTCCCTGATTCTCTGCCCCAGCACATGGAATTTCCCATTAGTTAAGACTCCCACTGTACCAACGATACTTCTTGTGCCGATGTCCAGTCCGAACACCAGTTGTCCCTGTCCTTCTCTCACTCCTGCCATGTAAAAGCCTCCAGTTTCCTATCTATCTGCTTATAGCTCTCCGTCAGAGAGCCGCTGTTATCTATGACAAAATCACAATTTTCCCGAAACTTCTCCTCCTGAAGTTGACTGGCCATGATCTGAGCTGTCTTTTCCGGGCTGTAGCCGCGCTCTTGCTCCAAACGAAGTCTCCGCACAGTTTCATCGGCATATATGTACCAAAGCTCGTCCACCAGCGCCCGATAACCCGCTTCAATCAGCAGGGCAGCCTCCACAAAGAATAACTCTGTCTCTCCTGACGCTCTGGCTTCCTCCAGCCGTTCCAGCAAAAATACTTTAACAGCCGGATGTACAATGTCGTTGACCTGCTTCAATAACCTTGAATCCGCAAATATTTTAGCTGCAATTTGCTTTCTGTCCAGCCTGCCCTCAGGAGACTTGATTCCTTCTCCAAGTAATTCTACCAGAGCCTTAAAACATTCTGTTCCCGGCTCCTGCAACTGCTCCGCCACCCGGTCAGCCAGGTAAATCTCACATTTGTAATGCTTGCGGATATAATTTAAAATCTCGGTCTTTCCGGCGCCAACGCCACCCGTGATACCTATAAATCTCATTATTTCGCCTCGTACCAATTTTCCCCTGTATGCAGATCCACTTCCAAGGTTACTGCCAATTGGGCGGCCTCCTTCATGTTCTCAGTAAGGATTTTCCGTACCTGCTCTTCCTCGGATATCAATGTCTCAATAACCAGTTCGTCATGTACCTGAAGAATCAGCTTTGATTTCAGGCCTGCTTCCTTTAGCGCCCGCCACACTCGAATCATGGCAATCTTGATAATGTCTGCCGCGGTTCCCTGGATTGGAGAATTCATGGCCACACGCTCTCCAAAAGAACGCTGCATAAAATTGGATGAGGACAATTCGGGGATAGGTCTGCGCCTGCCGAACATAGTGGTGATATACCCCTTCTCCTTAGCTTCATTAACCAGCCTGTCCAGAAACTCCTTTACTTTAGGATAAGTGGCAAAATATTGCTCAATATATTCAGAAGCCTCCTTCCGGCTGATACTGAGATCCTGACTCAGCCCAAAGGAACTGATGCCGTATACAATGCCAAAATTCACGGCTTTGGCATTGCGGCGCTGTAAGTCTGTCACCTGTTCAAAGGGTGTGTGAAATACCTTGGCCGCTGTAATGCGATGAATGTCCTGATCCATATGATATGCTTCGATCAGCTGCTCATCACCTGACATATGCGCCAGTACCCTCAGCTCAATCTGGGAATAATCCGCGTCCATGAATTCATATCCCGCTTTGGGCACAAACACCTTGCGGATTCGCCTGCCCAGCTCCATCCGCATGGGAATATTCTGAAGGTTAGGTTCTGTTGAACTGATACGGCCTGTAGCGGTAATGGTCTGGTTAAAGTTGGTGTGAATCCTGTTGTCCTCGCCAATAAACACTGCCAATCCGTCAGCATATGTGGATTTCAGCTTAGCAAGACCCCGATATTCCAAAATGTCCTTCACAATGGGATGATCTTCTGCCAGCTTTTCAAGTACATCAGCAGCCGTGGAATAACCTGTTTTTGTCTTCTTTCCACCGGGCAGATGCATTTTATCGAATAATATCTCACCCAGCTGCTTGGGAGAGTTGATATTAAAGGCCTCTCCTGCTTGGTCGTGAATAGATTTCTCCAGTTCCTGAATCCGGTCTACCAGAGCTTCACCATATGCCTTCAGCTCTTCCCGGCGTACCTCAACACCTTCCTGCTCCATATCATAGAGTACCAGAGAGAGCGGCATTTCCACATCCCGCATCAACCGATCCATTCCGGACTCTTGTAACCTGCCTGATAGTACCTTTGCCGCCCCGGCTGAAACATAGGCTCCGTAACAGCAGTACTCAGCAAACTTTTCCGGCGCTTCCTTTGCCGCCTGTTGGAATCCGGCCTTCCCCAAAAGCTCCGCTCTGCCGGGAATCACCAGTCCCAAATACTCTGAGGCAATGGCCTCCAGATCATAATCGCTCTTCAAAGGATTTAATAAATATGCACCAATTAATATATCAAAATAATGCTCTGTGGTCTCCTGTTTAAAAAACTTGTATTGTCTCTTAATATCAAAGGCAGCCAGCTCAGTTCGTCCAGATAGTTTCCAAAAAGCCTGCTTCAGTATTTGTTCTTCGGATGATTTTTCCTGCGACTGCACGGGATAAAAGAAGGTTTCTCCATCCATTCTGCAAAGGGCGGCACCGGAAAGCCTGTCCATTTCAACCGCAAGATAGACACCAATCTGCTCCCCGTCTTTTACCTTATCCAACTCCTTTAAAAAATCTGTTAATGTATCCGTCCGATGAAAATGCTTTGCCGTCTCCTGACTGTCATCTTTCACAACATCCTTTTCAAAACGTGAAAGAAGGTTCTTAAACTCAAGCTGCTTAAACAGCTCGTAAGCCTCCGAAGTGTAATACCCCTCTGCTTTGGCCGTCTGATAATCCAATCTGACATCACTGTCAGTTTTTATGGTTGCAAGGGTTTTGCTCAGATCAGCCAAAGCCCTGTTTTCTTTCAGGGATTCCCGTATACTCTTCTTAGAAATCTCATCAACATGGGCGTAGATATTCTCTAAAGAACCGTATTGCACCATAAGCTCTGTAGCAGTCTTTTCACCCACCTTAGGCACACCGGGAATATTATCCGCGGTATCTCCCATCAGTGCCTTCAAGTCGATAAACTGCTGAGGATTTACCTGATACACCCTCTCCACATCCTCAGGATAGTAATCCTCGATTTCCGTCCTACCCTGTTTTGTCTTTGGGATACGAATTTTTATGGCTTTGTCAGAAATCTGTAACAGATCCCGATCTCCTGACACAAGTGTCACATATATTCCTTCCGACGCAGCTTTCTTTGCCAGCGTTCCCAGAATATCGTCCGCCTCCAGGCCAGCCTGCTCTACGATAACAATATTCATAGCCCGAAGTACATCCTTCATCACAGGCACCTGTTCCCGCAGCTCATCCGGCATGGATTTTCTAGTACCCTTATATGCTTCGTAGATCTCGTGGCGAAAGGTGGGTGCATGGACATCAAAGGCCACCGCCAAATAGTCCGGCTTTTCTTCCTCCAGAATCTTAAACAGAATGTTCAGAAAACCATAAACAGCATTTGTGTGAAGTCCCTGAGCATTGCTCAGTAACGGCAGGCCATAAAATGCCCTGTTTAAAATACTGTGTCCATCTATTAAAACTAATTTTTTGTTTTCGTTCATGCTTCCCATTGCCGCCTTTTCCATACACTAAAGCAGAATCCAGAGAATGCTTCTCACCAGCAGACCTACCGCAGCAATCTCTAGAATCAGTCCCGCCCACATAAAGATGTCATGACGCCTGACGCGTTTACTTGCTCCCTCCATATGCTGGCGCAGTTCTCCCTGAAGGTCAAAGGCGCTGCCATCCTCCAGACGCTGCACACCTTCCGTCACCAGGAATTGAATTGTCAACTCCTCGCGACAGTTCTCGCAATGCTCCATATGGCTATTAAAGCGCTTCAAGCTTTGATAATCCAGTTTGTCCGAAATAAAATCGGGAATAAGTCTCTCAAATTCCTTGCAGTCCATATCCCACCTATCATCAGGCTGCCCCTCCATTCTGTGACCGCCCGATCCCTTGCTTTTCCAGACTTGCGCATACAAACTCACTATCCAGTATACACATTCACCGGAAAAAATTCAACCATTTCCCACCATGTAGAATAAACTTTTGTCTTTTATTTTCACTCTCATCAGAATAAACAGAAAAAAGACAGGACATATACGCTGTCCTGTCCTGATATGTGTCAACTTATCTTTTTCTGATTATATCATTTTTTACTCGGTCTCTTCAAGTCTTTGCAAATATTCTGAACATTTGCAAGAATCCGCTTATATTATTTTAATTAATCTAAAGCCACTACTTCCCTGTAAAACTCAGCGTAATCAGTGCGCTTTTCCTTGGTAAACTGAATAGCAGTCCTGGGATGCTGGTTCAGAAGCCCCGTCATCAGATATTGCAGGTCATACCCCCATACTGTTCCCTCCGCTTTCAGCTTGTTTATATGCTCTTCAATAAACTGAATCGCAGGATACACATTGTATTTGGGATTCCGCAAGAACCCAAGCAAAAGCTCCATAGCGCAGTTGCCAGCGCCTCTTCCCATAGAAGCATAAGTAGCATCCAACCAGTCCACACCGTCTCCCACAGCTTCAATAGTATTGGCAAAGGCAAGCTGTTGATTATTGTGCGCATGAATGCCCACTTTCTTATTGTACTTTGCTGCCATATTAAGATACAAGTCCGCAAGCCGCGCTACCTGCTCCGGATACATTGCTCCGTAACTGTCTACAATATAGAACACATCAACTGGAGCCTGTCCCAGGATATCCAAAGCCGCTCTTAGGTCGCCCTCCTGAGCGTTGGAAATTGCCATGATATTACAGCTGACCTCATAACCCTTTTTTACAGCATCCTCAATCATATCCACTGCTGCCGGAATAGTATTGAGATAAGTTGCGACCCTGATCAGGTCAATAGGGCTGTCTGTTCGGTTAATTATGTCTGTCTTGTAATCTGTGCGTCCTACATCCGCCATAACAGCAATTTTCAGATCGGTATCGTTATCTCCCACAATGGCTCTGATGTCTTCGTCACTGCTGAATTTCCACTTTCCGAACTTTTTGACATCAAACATCTCCTTGGACGCCTTGTAGCCAAACTCCATATAATCCACGCCGGCTTTGATATTTGTCCGGTACAAAGCCTTGACAAAATCATCAGTGAAATAAAAATCGTTCACCAGGCCTCCATCTCTCAGTGTTGCGTCCACTACACGTACTTCAGGTCGATATGCTATCAAATTTGAAATCTCCTTCATGTTTTCCTTCCTCTCAGCAATACTCCTTCTCAAAATTCTCCAGGCTCATAGGCTTCGCAAAATAGAATCCCTGGAACATATCACATCCAACATTTTTCAGGAAATCTACCTGCTCTTTTGTTTCAACCCCCTCCGTAATGACCGGCATACCCAATTCCCTTGACATGGAAATTATGTTTTTTAAGATCGTTGAGCTGCGTTCTACATTCTTTGTCTCCTGCAGGAATATCATGTCAATCTTTAAGATATCGGCGTTAATATCTTTGAGCATACCCAATGACGAATAGCCGCTGCCAAAATCATCAATCTCAATATCATATCCCAATGCATGCAGTCCGTCAATGGCTTTCATAGTTTCTTTTACATTTTTCATCAAAGCCGATTCCGTGATCTCCAGTTTTAGTTTCTTTATGTCAAAATCATATTTATTCAGCAAGTCCTTAAATGCCTCGCAGACATCCAGATAAAAGAAATCCTTCGTTGAAATATTTACCGAGATGGAAAAATGTTCTTTCCCTTGCCTCTTCCATTCCTCTAACTGCCTTGCTGCATTATCCCACATATAAAGGTCAAGTTTTTGAATCAATCCCGCCTTCTCTAACGTCGGAATAAACAATCCGGGACTTATCATACCCTTTTCCGGGTGAATCCATCGCACCAACGCTTCTGCACCCACAATTGTTCCGTCATTAGCAATCTGTGGCTGCAGGAACATACTGAACTGTTTTTCCTCTAAAGCTTTATCAAACTCACCCAGCACTTCCTTCTCTTTCATGATGTGCTGCAAGAGTTCATCTTTATAATAGCATACAAACTGGTCATAGTTGCCGTGAATCGCATCAATTGCCAAGATAGCTTTGTCATACATAGACCATATTGATTCAGTATTATCCGTAATCTCGTAAACACCGAATTGAAAATGCAGTTTGAATGCTCTTGTCAGACCGCTCTCAATAATACTTGATACACTGTCCAGGAATCTCTCTTCAATAAAGTACCTCCTGGGCATCAATACACAGAATTTATCCGCATAAACACGGGCGCTGACAGAATTATCGTCATTTTTTCTGCGAATGATGTCAGCCTGTGCGATTAAGAGCTTATCCCCCACATCGGTGCCATATAGCTCATTGACCAACTTAAAATCCTGAATATTGGAGCAAACAATACAATAAGGCTCCTGTGCCCGAGATAATATCCGTGTGGCTTCCTCCTCAAAGGCTTCCCTGTTCAGCAGACCGGTCAGCATATCATGAGTAGCTCTGTACTGTTCTTCTTTATACCTCTTCACTACTTCTGTTCGGTTCTCGAATTGGAAACAACTGCCAAGGTCTCTTCCTTTTTTATCCACGAATTTCTGATAATTGACATATATGTATATTTTTTCATCGTTTTTAATTATTGTACGCTCTGCACCAATAACATTGGCTGAATTCTCCTTTTGTTCCTCTTTCCAATCAGTCAAAAACTTCTGTGCAATATCATAAATATCCTCCTCACCGGAAAACAAATCTTTTGCCACCGAGTTCACGCCTACACATCTTCCGTCGTTGTCATAGGCGAACAGTCCAATTACCGAATCCTCCACGATCGTAGAATGAATTCTCTCTAACAGCTTCTTTGGAGAAGCATACAGCGCCAGATAACAGATTGATATAGCCAAAGAAGCATAAAGCACGACTGAATAATCATACTTAGTATTAATAATTGAACAAATAATATTTAAGCCTACAACAGCCACTACCTGAAGCAAAATGCTGCCGTACTTCCTTTTGTATATTACAGGCGCTTTGATAAGGCGATATGTGAATATACATAAGCTGTACAGAACAATTCCATAGACAAAAATCCGGTGAATGGTATGGGGCGCATTTAACTGTACATGCCAGTATTCCATCTTCAGGTTATCCGCTGTCCTGCTTTCCAGGCTATACATATGATGCGTAAATGTATTAACAACAAATGAAATGGAATCTATCCCTGCCAAAAAACCTATGATTAATCTCGGCAGCCTGGAAGGCGGCGACACATGGGTATAGCCGGCGGCAAAAAGCATCAAATAAACCACAAGCCAGTCGGTAGAAAGGAAATAGAGACCACTTGCAAAGGTAGCCAGTGTATTGTAACCGGATGGCACTAAAATAAATGCGGTATAACATCCCGCTGCAAAAACAGCTGTCCATATCAAATGAACCACATTCTCGCGATTCCTTATGAATCTTTTGTTTGCAATTCTCACGCAGACAATCATCATAATAATAAGAAATATCAGTAGGATTACCAGCGCCTGAAACATATCTGTTCTCCTTTGCACGATCTAAGTCAAGTGCATATATTATACCTTAATCAATATTATTTGACAATATTTGTCTTTATTTTAGGCAATATCATTTCACCGGTACCCCGTCAGAGACATCTTTATCCGGCAAAGAATATATGTCATTTTGTTCTTTTTCCTTATCAAAATCCAGAGCTGCTCCCGCTCCTTCTTTACTCCTTCCATTATTTCTTCTCCGACCGTTTTCCCGCCATACACCACATTCTCATAATCTTCCAGAAAACGTAAAGATGACAGTTCCGGCATGAGCATTCCACGTCCACGCAGTTCCTGTAAAGTTTCCTGCTCTTCCCTTTTTAATCCCAGCCAGGAAAGAATCCGCAGGTTCTTTTTGACTTCCACTTTTAGCTTCTCTGTGGGGTTCATCTTCCGATACCGGTGCATCCCAATCAAATTGTCAACTGCGAGCACCAGAGTAACTCCTATAAAAATGACTGGAACCAAAATGACCAACACCCAAAAAATGCGTACAAAACCCGACTCTTCCTCAGATTCCTGAACCGTTGGCTCTTCTCCCACTTCCGGATCTCCCTCCGGACTCACCAGTACACCTTCCGGTTTGATTGCTCCCCAACCTTCTTCCGATTCATTTAGAGACAGGTTATCACGTACACTCACTCTCCAGGGCGTATAACGCAGCTGTCCGTACCCGGGAGTTGGCTCAAAGGGAATCCAACCGATATCTTCTACATACACCTCCGGCCATGAATGTGCCATACCGGATAAAACGGTGGCCTCCCGGCTCCCCTTCATGGGAACACAGAATCCTTGAACATATCGGGCCGGAAATCCCTCTGCTCTCGCCAAAAGTACAAATACAGTAGCAAAATAGGCACAATACCCCTGCCTGCTCTCCAACAGAAAATAATCCAGAAACTCACTTGTATCTATGACTTTATCCGGAAGTTTCCCCGGTGTCCTTGTATAAGTATAGGAACTAAGCTCCCTCTCAATGGCATAAAGTTTCTCCAGGTCGGTGCTGGCATCTCCGGTAATCTCAGTCAAATAATTCTCGACTTCTTCGGACAGTGTGACCTGATCCAGATAATTCTCATAAAGTAATTGCTTGTGAACCTCCGTCATTTCCAAGGTTATTTTCCGGCCGGTCTGTCTTGCATACTCCCCGGCAACAGCCTCCCAAAGCACCTCATCAGGCTCCGTATGTGACTCCAGCAATTGTTCAAATAGCTCATCTCCCATATTTAGCTGATAATACACTATATCGTACTCAGTTCCATATCCCTTCTGCTCATCAAAAAGCAAATCTCCTCCTTCAAAGGAATAATTTAAAACTGCCTCACGACCTACAATACTTTCGGTCTTCAAAGGAGCAAAGACGTATCCTGTATTAAATAAATCAAAACGGATACTGATTTCCGTCTCTCTTAAATAATCTCCAAAATACTCGTCATCCAGACTTCTGACTGCATATAAAGTTTCCAGCGTATCGATAAACCGTTCCTCTACACCGTCTTGATATCTCTGTTGCCATTGTCTTCCGTCAAAGGTGTCATACACCTTACCTATCAGATACACATTAGTCCACAGATCTCTCTGCGCCTGAATGTGCATCACTTCACGATTGTTCTCACGAACACCTTCGTTCAGCTCCCCATCATCAGAAAAACCGCTCAAAGATGTATTGAAGTCCTCATGATTTCCGCCAAACAGCTGAAATGACATAGTCAGGAAGGAATCCCTTACCTGGTTGAAGACAGTCTTCGCCCACTTCCAGTCATAAGGATTCTCCGGTGCCGGCATGACCGACATAAGCAGTAAATAGATAGCTAAAAATGGCGATAGCCATATTATCTGTGCCTGCAGGCTGCCGCTCCGTGATTTTTTCCAATGCTCCTGAATCCATTCCACACAGACAACAGCAATATAAAGCAGTATAAAGACCACACCCATATGAGCTATGGCTATCTTTGCAAGCAGACAAAACAGCATACTGTCCGCAAAAACAAAGGCCAGAATAAATTTAACAGCCTTAAATCTTTCTGTCAAAAGCTGTACCGGAAAGACTCCCGCTGTAATTACCATCGTCTGTACCAGCCGGAAACCTTCCAGCCATTGCTCCTGCTCGCCCCCCTGCCCTGCACACCACTGATAATAAGCCTGAAGAAAGGCATGGCTTGTGGACAATCCCATTATGGCTACAGGCACTCCCAGACAAATAACTGCAAGCAACAGACACAGAGCCTTCCCTCTTGCAGGCAAAAGACTTACTCCCACGAGCAGGGCGAGAACCACAAACAAAATAAGTATATTCTTCCACGAAATGATGCTGATTCCAAAAAAGGGCATAAACAGGCATATACATGCCAAAACAGCACCGTTTGCTGCCCGATACAACGCTTTCTCATAAAAATGGTTCCGCTTCATCACAGTCTCCCCTCCAGCGCTGCTTCCACGGGAAGCACCACAATCCTTCTTCTGGTGCTTCCCTGCTTTACAAGTTCCTTCGGGTCTTCATCTGTGATCACGTAAATCACTACAATAACGCCTCCGGCAGCCAACCGCTCTGTGATATCCAGAATGACAGGAGACAGCTCGTGGAGCACACAAAAAACAAGACTGTTTCCCCATATAATACCCTGCCCTGTCACCTGCTCGAGTACATCTTGGGGGTGTTCCTTCCTGTCAAAATTAATCTCTGAAACTCTGTGATAAAAATCATCGAACCCACTTACATCCTCCACATGATTTCTCACCACACCGCTTTGCCCGTAATAGGCATTGAATGCTTTATCAGCCCCAGCAAAATAATAACTCACCGCCAGAAATGCTTCCAGTATTTTGTTTTCCAGAGGCAAGAATTCTCTCATATCCTCGCTGTAACGTCTGGTATCGCAGAAAATGGAAATACTCTGGTTCTCTTTTCCCGTCATAACCCTGACCTTCAGTTTCTGTTCCCTGGCTGTTGCCTTCCAGTGGACCTGCTTCAGGCTGTCTCCCTCCACATAATCCCTCACAAGAATGTCCGGTTCTGTGCTGCCCAAGGTATCCCTCTGCACAGGCACAGGCAGATCAGCAATGCTTTTCAGCTCCTGAATCTGCACGACTGCCGGAGATACCACCGCCTTGATCTGACCGGAAACAACATAATGAAACCGGAACAGACGGAAAAAATCTGTCAGCACGACCTCCCTTACCCCTATTTCATACTCGCCGCGGTATTTGCACACAAGCGTCGTCTCACAGATGGACTTATCCCCAGGAAGCAGTTCATATTCTACGTTTTCAAAAGATTCCTCCACATAGGAAAAAGAAGAATGCATTCTGACGCTGATGCCTGTATAAGCAAACCAATCTTCATTTTGCAGTATAAAAAAGTAAGGTGTGGGCTGGCCGCACACCAGATTTTTCTTCCCCGTCTCCTGATAGATCTTAAACCTGAAATAAACACATAAAAGATAGATCAAAGAAATAACAGGAACCAGGGTCACTCCGAAAAAGAAGCCGTAGCTGATGGCGCCGCCATAAAAGCTGATCGCCGTTAAAGCCAGCACCCACAAGCCCACCAATAAACATCTGTGTACTTTCATCCGATTCACTCTTTCCGTTTACTCCAGCGGTATGTTTGCCTTGAGAATCAAACTTCTCAAAATACCTTCCGCGCCTGCTTTCTGGATTCTTGCTTCAGAAGACAGCACTAACCTGTGCAAAAGCACCTGCAAGGCAACGGCCTTTACATCATCCGGTTTCACATAATCCCTTCCCAGCAGAAAAGCCTTTGCCTGAGATGCACGCATAAGCGCCAGCATAGCCCTGGGACTGGCTCCCAGCACAAAACGTTCCTCCTCCCTGGTCAGGGCAATGATATCTTCCATATAGCCCAGTATGGACTCCTTCACTGTAATTCCTGCTACTGCTTCCTTTATTTTCAGAATATCCTTCGCCTTGCACACCGCTTCCACCTTGTCCGGTGTCTGCCCGCTCAAAAACTGGACAGCCATTTGAATCTCCTGTTCCCGCTCCGGGTATCCTATGGAAAGCCGCATCATAAAACGGTCCATTTGGGCTTCCGGCAGAGAATATGTACCTATAAACTCTATGGGATTCTGAGTGGCAATTACCATAAAGGGCTCCGGCAGTCTGTGAATCAGTCCGTCCACCGTCACCTGCCCCTCCGCCATGGCTTCTAAAAGGCTTGCCTGTGTTTTCGGGGACGTTCTGTTGATCTCATCCGCCAGCAAAATCTGATTCATGATCGGTCCCGGACGGTACTCGAATTCATTGGTCTTCATGTTGTAAATGGAAACGCCTGCCACATCCCCCGGCAGGGTATCCGGCGTAAACTGGATTCTGCCAAAGCTTCCCTCCATGCTTTTTGCAAGGACACCGGCCAGGGTCGTCTTCCCAACTCCAGGCACATCCTCCAAAAGAATATGACCTCCTGCGAAAAGACAGATCAGCAGATTCTCCACCACGTCCGCCTTTCCGATAAAAACACGGTTAATGTTTTCTTCCAGCTTTTTTGCCAAATTGAATTCTTCCATTTATCGTCTCTCCTTTTATACATCGCATAACCTACTTTCTATTGTATGTCTCATACCGCGAAAGTCAAGTACTCTGCCGCTTTCAATGGTTCATTTGGGGAACATTTATTTGAAATACAATGTGGGACATGATAAAATGAATGCAAATGAACTGGAGGCATGTCAGAATGGAACGATTTAAAATAATGAATGCATTTCAAATCAAATTATTGATGACAACGCTAATGCTTCTCGATCATCTGCGCGCTATCAATGGCTTGATACCTTCTGAAATGGCATCTGTTTTTACCATTCTCTCCCGGTGCGTGGCTCCCATGTTAAGTTGAAAATCCGAATTTTAGGGTATGTATTGATAGAAGCCATTGCGCTTCTTTTACCGTTCAGCGAGCCTTTTTACTTTCTTGTATTTCCTTTTATTTTACTATATAACGGAAAGCGCGGCCCGAAAAACGGATTCAGCAAATATTTCTTTTACATATTCTATCCGGTTCATATATGGATTTTATATATCATCAACTTTGTAATGATGGTGTGACTGGATTTAAAAAGTTACTGTTCATGGTTGTTTTCCGCAAGCGACGGCATCATGTGGCGGATATGCCCCCACTCACGCGGCAACGCTCCGCTGAACCAACTGCCACATGATGCCTGAAACCGTCTGTGAATAACAATAATTAAAAACCTCTTGACTGTAAAGCTACTTGACAGTGTATGATGACTTCAGGAAAAGGAGGCGGAGATAAATGACAATAAGAGATATTGAGATAGAATCAGGGATGACACGGGCAAACATTCGCTTTTATGAAGCGGAAGGTTTATTGAACCCGGAGAGGCGCGAGAACGGGTACCGGGAGTATTCAGAGGATGATCTGGAAATTCTGAAACGAATTAAGCTCCTTCGCGCCCTGCACATTTCGCTGGAGGAAATCAAATGCTTACACGCCGGCGACAAAACACTTGTGGATGTATTGGAGCAACACCTGGTAAATCTGCAAAGTGAGAAAACAGACATTGAACAAGCTCAGAAAATATGTACAATAATGCGAAATGATGGCGCACAGTATCAGACTTTTAACGCCCAGCGTTACATGGACACCCTTGAGCGCTCGACCAGTGAGCCTGTTTCCATCCCTTCTTCAGATATCCTTCCGGAACCACATATTCCATGGCGCCGGTACTTTGCACGGATTCTGGATTACGCAGTTTATAATGCCCTGTGGAATGTATTTCTTGCCCTTGTACTGAATATAAATATATACTCGCGAAGTGCGGCCGGTAATGCCCTTGACAGTATTGCTATACTTGTCATCCTGTTTATTGCGGAGCCTATACTTCTTACCCTGTTTGGTACCACACCCGGTAAATGGGTCCTGGGCATTCGAGTCACAGACAACGAAGGGGAACTGCTGACCTACGAAAGTGCCCGCGCCCGCACCTGGTCGGTAATGTTTCGCGGTGTAGGATTAATGCTTCCATTCTTTCGGCAGTACAGGCAATGGCAAAGCTACAAGGCAAAGAATGACGGAGAAACGCTGGACTGGGAGTACAATTCTGCCATCACATTGAAGGATGATAAACCATGGCGCATTTTTGCCTATTTGGGTGTCTATGCATCCCTATTTGGTATGATGTATTTTGCCTCCGAAATAGCAGAGATGCCCAAAAACCGTGGAGATATCACAGTTGCAGAGTTTTGCCAAAACTATAACCGACTGGCAAAATACTACGGCTCTGACACCGATATCTACTTAGATGAACAGGGAAACTGGGAACGGAATGACCATTTAGGATACGTTACTTATATGGGCTATCAATACGATCCCCGTTTTGTTTTTGAGGAGACAGATGGCATCATGACCGGTATGCACTTTACTGCTTATTTACAGGATGATCCAGAAATCATCAAGAGTTATTTTTTTGAAGAAAAGATGATTTTATCCATCCTTGCTTTTGCCGGTGCACAGGAAGAGAACTGGCTACTCTCAAATCAAATGGACAAGATTGTGGAAAGTATTTCTCAATCCCATTTTGCAAGCTATCAGTACACCATTTATGGAGTAAATGTCACCTGTGAAGTTGATTATACAGGCTACACGAAAATTAACATGGGAATACTCTGGCCTGAGGACGACACAGAGTCAAGGTTCACACTTACTTTCTCCATGCAAAAATAACACGCTTAGTTCCCAATCAAGCTAAGCCCCATATACTGGTCATCCTTATTATGTATTATCGTGAACGCCTCTTCGTCTGTCCTTTTAAAGGTTCAAATTTCTTTCGGATCAGCCGAACCATCCGATTACTTTCGTCCGGAGCGATAACATGGGTGTAATTCCCTTCTGCACCACCAAAGGTTACCACCTCATCCGTCTCCAGCATCTGGCTCAGATAACTTATCGTGTTCTCCTTCACCGCGTTGTGATTATATATTTCCAGAAATGTATGACCCGGACGGCTCTCGTCATCATATTTTATCACCTTCAGCTGCTGCAGGCCCCTTTTCTCCATCTCCTGATACAGCGCCTCTATGCGCTCCGTCCTGTCAATCACCCGGAAGCAGACTACATCTTCCCCATCGGGCAGCTCCCTTTGCACGTAGTGATGATGAGACGAAATACGCAGCTCCTTTAGCAGCTCATTGTATACCACATTCTCCGTATTCTGATAATAGATCACCAGCATATCGTCCATAATGACATGGGCAAACCAGTTCATTTCACTGGCACGCAGAAGCTTCATCACCTCTTTCGCTGTACTGTGTGACATCATACAAGAGTGCACATACATCTTCTCTTGAACGTCATACAGCGCCGCTCCATCCATGACGATCACGGGGCACTTCAGCTTCACATCCTTCAAAAGCTCCACAAGGGCTCCGGGTGTGTGGGCGGTGGAAACTGTGAACTTTGCTCCCGCTGCAATCATGCGGTTTAACTCCACTCTGCTGTAGCCGGACAACTTTTTATTCCTGTCAAGGAGCGTTGTATCCAACTCTGCTACAAAGAGAATGTTCCGGTTGCGCTCTCTTGGCAGCCGAAAGGAATTGACCAGCAGGGCTATCACAATCCCTATCATGGTGTCCAAAAAACGGTTCCAGGCAAAGATAAACGGATTGTTTGTAATATTATTGATCACGATACTCAAATACACCACATTGGCAAAGTAGGCCGTATCCCTCTGTTTGATCAGCACCGTGGTGTATACGACAAATATTACCATCACGGAGATAACAACACCGTGCATCAGCCGCTCAGATATGGTATCTATAGACAATGTCGGAAACAACAATAGTGTCACCAGTCCGTAGAGCGCTCCCACCGTGGTGGCCACCGCCCTGTTGATTGCATTCTTCTTGGTCTCCGTCACAGAATCCTGCATACAATATATGGCGGCAATATGGGAGTAAAACACCACATCCGCATCCCCCCGCAGCATGTTCACGCAGAAACACAAAAACACCGCAATACCGGTCTTGATAAGACGCATGCCAATCGGTGGCACATATTTTTTAATCTTGGATTTTTTCTCTTTCCAGCCCATAAGCTGCCCCTTTACAATTCATACTCTGATCAACTCAAATATCTCTTTAACAGGAATGCACAGAAATATGGAAAAGTGTATATATTGTCACTATATCCA
>JAFLRO010000022.1 GCA_022511425.1 Acetatifactor sp. | reverse complement strand
TCATTCGTATTGCAAACGGAAACATTGAAATCACTTGGCGTATTTAATACTTCAACCTTCCCGATTTGGTGAAGCCCTGCGGATAGTGCAGGATAGACTGGATTCCAAGAACTTCTACGCATTCAATCCCGGATTTGACAGGTGCGAGGACTGCGATAGCTGCAATAACTAAAAAACATTCAGGAGAGCCTCACAGAAAAGCTGTGGGGCTTTTCTAATGATGCAAGAAATTTTCCATATTCTTATTTTCCCGGATCACGATAGCATTTTTGAGGGCTCAAGGGAGTTTTTTGCGCTTCTTGACATAAACAATAAAAAAACAGTAAAATAATTTTAACAGTAAAGGACAGTAAAATATAAATCGAATGGCGACATAAACTATTGGTTTCCGGGGCTCCAAATATAATTTGATCTAAATATGAGATACATTCAGAAACGAGTACAACGGAGGGGCATTATAATGAGGGAAATGGAAAAACAGTGGGCGGAGAGTGTGGCGGAGAAGATTTACTGCAAGGTCAGTGTGACTGCGGAGCGCAATCAGCATAAGATTCCCTATACCACCAATGACGGAGTATTCGATGACTGGTCGGATAGGATTGGCTGGTGGACCAACGGATTCTTTGGAGGTCAGCTCTGGCTCTTGTATCATGCTTTTGGGTATGAGCAGTTTCGCACTGTTGCGGAAGAGATAGAGGAGAAGCTGGATCGTAACTTGATGGATTATCAAGGTATGGATCATGACAGCGGATTTCGCTGGTTGATGACAGCAGTGGCAAACTATCGGCTGACGGGAAATCAGAGCTCAAGGAACCGTGGACTGCTGGCGGCAGCAAATCTTGCAGGAAGATTTAATCTGGCGGGAGGTTTCATTCGGGCATGGAATGACGGTGGAAGCGGAGAAAATGCAGGCTGGGCTATTATTGACTGCATGATGAATCTGCCTCTTTTGTATTGGGCCTCGGAACAGACCAATGATGATCGGTTTGCTCAGATTGCCAGAGCTCATGCAGATACAGCAAGACAGGCTTTCATTCGGGCGGATGGCTCTGCCAATCACATTGTGGAATTTGATACCAAGTCCGGAAAGAGGATTCGTTCTTTGGGCGGTCAGGGAATGAAGGAAGGATCCTCCTGGACACGGGGGCAGTCATGGGCCTTATATGGCTTTTCGCTGAGTTATCGACATACCGTGGATAAGAAGTATTTGGATACGGCCCAGAAGATTGCGACATATATTCTTTCTCAAATACCGGACAGCGGAATTATATCGGTGGATTTTTGCCAGCCAGACGATTGTGACTGGGAGGACTCCTCGGCAGCATCCATCATGGCCTGCGGCTTTCTAGAGTTGGAGCAACATGTTGACATTGAGCAAGGTCAGGTTTACCATGAGGCGGCGCTTCGCCTGCTTCATACATTGGAGGAAAAACGTTGTTGCTTTGATGACAAGATTGACCATATCGTAGAAAACTGCACGGCTGCTTACAACGATAAGCATCACAATTTTGCCATTATTTACGCAGATTATTTCTTTACGGAGGCTATTCTGCGGTTATGTGGGAAAAATTTGTTTTTGTGGTAAAGAAAATAATACTAACTTAATAAGCTCCTTGTTCAGCCATTCCAGACTGTCTAGAGATTTATTTGTTTTCGGTCAGATTGACAAGCTATTTGGAGGCAGAATATAATAATAACATAACTGTTGGAAAGCCATTTCACGGCAGAATGGGGGAAAAGGTATGGGAGAACATATTTTGCAGACAGCCTGCGGGGCTGTAAAGGGCATTGAAAAGGAAAACAGCATATTATTTCAGGGAATTCGTTATGCTACGGCAGAGCGCTTTGAGTACCCTGTGCCGGTCACTCACTGGGAAGGTGTTTATGACGCGACGCAGCAAGAGTTAAATTGTTTCCAGTATGACACCTTTCGGCCGGAAGAGAATGACACCGACAACTTTTATTATGAGGAGTTTCGGAAAGGCAGGAAATTCCTTTATGAGGAAAATGCCCTGACATTGAATATTGTGAAGCCCTTACAGGGAGAATGCTGTCCGGTGTTGGTTTTCATCCATGGCGGCGGTCATGAGACCGGAACGGTAGGGGAATTGCCACATGGCGACACGGAGGAGTATGCAAAGCGGGGAGTGGTCTACGTTTCTGTGGGTTATCGGCTGAATGTATTCTCACTCTATCGCTCCAGAAACTACGGACTTCACGACCAAATGACAGCTATAAGGTGGGTGCACGATAATATAGCGGCGTTTGGCGGGGATCCGGAACGCATTACCATCATGGGACAGTCCGCAGGTGCCATGAGTGTTACGGATCTGCTTTATACACAGGCCTTAAAGGGCATTGTAAAAGGTGCCATTATGCTGTCCGGCGCAGGTATGATCCCGAAGATGGTGAAACCTTACACTGAGGCGGAGTCGGAAAGCTTTTGGAACGAGATACAGGAGCGCGCCGGGGCAAAGGATGAGGACAGCTTTAAAAAGCTGCCCGCTAAGGAAATATGGGAAGCTTGGTATCAGGTTTCCAGAGAACATAACGACATGCATTATCTCCAGCCCGGTATCGATGGCGCTATTATACCGGATCTGCCCCAAAATGTACGCAAAGCGGGAACAGATCTGGATGTTCCACTGATTGTTGGTATCACCTCCCAGGATTTTATGCCCTATCTGATCTTTGAATTGGCCTATGGCTGGGCAAAAAGAAATGCCCGGGAGGGCAGGCAGCCCGTATATGGATTTATCTTTGACAGGGAGCTTCCGGGAAATCGATATAAGGCATACCATGCCTCGGATCTGTGGTATTTCTTCGGAAATATGGATAAGTGTTGGAGGCCGTTTGAACAGCTGGACTATGACCTCAGCGCCCGGATGATAGATTATGTGGCAAACTTTGTGCGAAACGGAGATCCAAACGGCGAGAAACTGCCGCAGTGGAAGGCTGTGACGAAAAAGTTCAAGGGTTTTCGTAAATTTGACGGTGTATCGGACGGTTATGCTTCCCCTTTTGAGTGCCGGAAAAAGCTGTGGCATACCTTCTTAAAGGACAAAGGCCCCATGTAACAAAGAGTTTTTCCGTTTCTGAAAAAAGATACAAAAAAGATACATGCCGGTATTACCATGGGATGTAAGATAGTGTACTGTATCATTCAATGTGGGTGATACAGTGCACTAGTGTCTTGTGTCTTTGCGAGACGAACAAATACCCGCAGCAAGTTGACAGGGCATTATTACAGTGCAGAAATGGGGAACGAAATGATAAAGATATTGATAGCGGAAGATGAGGAGCCCATCGCTAATCTGATAAAGTTGAATCTGCGCAGGGCCGGCTACCAGTGTACCTGGGCAGCGAATGGAGAGCAGGCAGCGGATCTGATGGATGAAGAAAAATTTGATTTATTCCTTCTGGATGTGATGCTACCGGGGATTAACGGTTATGAACTGATGGAATATGCCAGAACGATTGAGTTACCGGTAATTTTTCTGACAGCTTTGGGCAGCACGGAAAATAAAGTTAAGGGCTTGAAGATGGGAGCGGATGATTACTTGACCAAGCCCTTTGAGATTGTGGAGCTTCTGGCGCGGGTGGAAGCGGTATTGCGCAGATATCATAAGACGGAATCAGTTCTGAATGTATTTGATGTAGTAATTGATACGGCATCCCGCTCCGTGACCAGGGCAGGTGAACAGATACAGCTCACCATGAAGGAATTTGACCTGCTTCTGTTGCTGGTTCGGAATCGAAATATTGCCCTATACCGTGAGACAATTTATGAGAATGTCTGGGGTGGCGATTACATGGGACAGAGCAGGACGGTTGATCTCCATATCCAACGGTTAAAAAAGAAGCTGAACTGGGACACAGAGATCACTGCGGTCTATAAGGTGGGCTATCGTCTGGAGGGCGAGAAGAACGCATGAAATTTGCAGATAAGCTGTTTTTTTCCATGTTAGTTCTGCTGACACTGATTTTTGCGGTATTCGGGGTCTGGATGCTGAACGCTAACTTTAACCGGCTTCTGGACAGGGAACTGGAGCAGGGAAACAGTGAAAGCAGGATGTTTCATTTCCTTTTTGAGATGGGATACCACTCCGTAGAGGAGTACGGGGAAGATTATGCCGTCAACAGAACTATGGACAGCATTGCTGGCAGTGTGGAACGAGGCGGAAGCCGATGCTTTATAGTTCGCGGGGACGGCAGTTATTATTATGGCCAGGAATTTATAAGGAGTCAGGGTGTTGACCAGGAGGTGGCATCTATGGTAGGGGCGCTGGGCGGTAGTGACACCTATGGTTACTGCATCCGCAAAGTGGGCGACAGTTACTATATGCTTACCGCCACCATTGCCAGTGTGGGCGACGGGCTGGTGTATCTGGGTATTTTCAGGGATCTGACCTCAATTTATGAGGACAGAAGGGAACTGCTGAACCAGTACTGCATTGCATTGGTGAGCCTGTTGTCTGCGGGAGGCGTGGGCATTTATTTTTTATCACGTTACATTACCAGGCCCATCACCAGCCTGAACAGGCTGGCGAGAAGGATTGCCGAGGGAAACTATGAGATTCGCTCCCACAACAAGAGCAGGGATGAGGTGGGCTCACTGGCGAGAAGTTTTAACCGTATGGCGGATAGGCTGGTGGCACAGATGGAGGAGAAGGTGAAGGAGGCCAGGCAGAAAGAGGATTTCACAGCTGCCTTTGCCCATGAGCTGAAGACCCCGCTGACTTCTATTATCGGATATGCGGATATGTTGAACTCAGTTGCGCTGTCTGAGCAGGAACAAAGAGAGGCATACTTTTATATCTTCAGTCAGGGGAAACGACTGGAAAGCCTGTCTCACAAGCTGTTGGAGTTAGTCAGTATGGAAAAGAATCCCGCAGACTTCCGACCGGTAAGCACAAAATCCCTGGAGGAGAATATCCGTAACACTATGCGGCCTATCTGGCGCAAGCGAAACATTCGCGGAAAAGTGGACATGGACAGAGGAGTCATCTGGGGAGATGAAGAACTGCTTTTATCTTTGCTCTATAATCTGCTGGACAATGCAGTGAAGGCCATAGACAAGGAATGGGGAGGCTTTATCCTGTTGAAGGGCACTGCTTTGGGCGGCGAATATGAGGTGAAGGTAGCGGACAATGGACGGGGGATTCCCAAAGAGGAAATCGAACGTATCACGGAAGCCTTTTACATGGTTGATAAATCAAGGTCCCGAAGAGAGGGCGGCGCCGGTATCGGAATGGCACTCTGTGAGAGAATTGTGCAGCTGCATAATGCCAAACTTGAGATTGATAGCGAGGTGGGAGTGGGAACTACAGTAAAAATCCGTTTTCACCTGTCCGACCAGGTACAAACGGGAGAAATGAGTAGCGATGGAACGCAGTAGGGCTGAAAAGAAAAGAAAGGACGGACGTAAGACAAAAACTGGTAGAATGGAAAGCAAGATTCTCTATGCCGCTGGCGTTTTAGGACTGGCGGCATTGGTTGCATGCGCTTTTTATCTGCCCAGACTGATTTTTTCGGTGGGTGATAACCGACTGTGCAGTGATATCGTGCTGGGAGAGCGGGAGGATATGGATATCACGCTGTTGAGTGCGGCATATGAGCCGTCCCTGGGGGTACGTCTGCAAAATTTTGTGGATGGGTTGGCACGGGGAAGAAATTACTACTTTTCAGAGCAGGATATAGCAATTACTAGAGAACTGTATCAGCTATTGGAGAATGATAGCGACAGCAGAATTTTTCAGCAACCTTGTTGGGCTATGAATACTCTTGGGCTTATGTCCCATGTTTGCTCTCTTACCAGTGAATTTTATTCAGTACATTCCTGGAAACAGTATGTGATTTACAGCGATGATTTTGCGGAGAGTGTCAATTTTATTGTCTGGTATATGGAAATAGAGGATTATAAGGGTGGAACATTGAACATTCTGATGGATGCGGAGGATTATACAATATACGGTCTTACAACGCGTCCGAATCCCACAGCGAAAATAGATCCTTACAGCTTTTGTCTATTGATGGAAGATGAATCTAGGCTGTATGAGTGGGGACTTGCTTTTAGGTATTATTATCAGTGTCTACCCGATTATATAGTGGATAATCAAAACTTCATCAACTTAAACCAAAATCGAGTTATTAGCTATGATGAGGCAGCAAATATTCTTACGTATGAAAACTATACAGAACTGGAGAATATATGGACGGACGGAGAAATGTTCGAGATACCGGATGAAGATACCTGTATTATGCGTCTGCCCTGTGGAACACAGTATCTGGACTACAGTATCAGGCTCCTGAGGTACAGGGATGATGTAGATAGCAATGTTGGTGAATATTCCCTTTCTTATATTGGATTGGATGACCTCTGCCGCCTGATCCCGGAATTTGCTGAAACATTATAAGGTCGTCTGCATAAAAAGCCTTTCTCACCGATATATTTTTACAAAGCGGTGGGGAGGCTTATTTTTGAGTCTGAAAAATTTTATTGAACGTGCTGATGACCTGGTATGGGGACCCTGGATGCTGGCGCTTCTTTTGGGCACGGGGATTTATCTGATGCTTCGAATGCGGTTCTTGCCGTTGAAAAATCTGAAATACGCATTAAAATGCGCCGTCAGCGGAGAGGCAAAGGAGAGCGGAGGAAAAGGCGGAATTTCCTCTTTTTCTTCTCTGATGACGGAGCTTGCGATCACCATCGGCACAGGTAATATTTTAGGTGTGGCAACGGCTATGGTGTTGGGAGGACCGGGGGCGCTCTTCTGGATGGTGATTACAAGCTTTATCGGTCTTGCCACAAAATTGGCGGAAAGTACCCTGTCTGTGACATGGCGTACCAGAAATAAGAAGGGGGAGCTGGTGGGAGGTCCCATGTACACTTGCGTCCGGGCGCTGAAAGACAGGGGCGGAAAACTGCTGGGATTTTGGTTTGCCATTATGGCAGTGCTTGCATCGCTGGGAATCGGAAATATGACCCAGTCCAATTCCATTGCAGATGCATTTTGGTATTCCTTTGGCACTCCAAAAGCGAAGACGGGACTTGTGATTACAATATTAACTATATTGGTGGTCTTAGGCGGCATTGGGGTCATCTCAAAGGTGACGAAGTTTTTGGTGCCGGCTATGGGACTTCTTTACATATTGGGCAGTGTGGCGGTGATTCTTGTGAACTGGAAGAATCTTCCGGGAGCACTGGCAGGAATCGTCGTAGGCGCCTTTTCACCAAGGGCGGTGTCCGGCGGTCTGTTCGGCGCGGTGACGGTGTCGGCTTTTCAGTCTCTGCGGTGGGGTGTTGCCAGAGGAATTTTTTCAAACGAGGCAGGTTTGGGAGCGGCAGGAATCACTGCAGCCGCTGCCGATACAGATGACCCTGTGAGACAGGGCTATATTAGCATGACGGGCGTATTTTTGGATACAGCGGTTATGTGCAGCATCACAGGGCTTGCTTTGGCTGCTTCCGGCGTTCTGGGGCTGGAAGCGGTGCAGGAGGGCAGTCTTTCGGGAACGGGATTAATTCTGGCGGTGTTTCGGACTGCTTTTGGACGGGGAGCGGATGTTTTTGTCAGTACTTGTGTGGCATTGTTTGCTTTTGCCACTGTGGTAGGATGGGCTTATCAGGGGGAGAAGGCGTTTGAGTTTTTGCTTGGTGGCAGCACGAAGTATAATCTCTGGTATCGTTTTGTGTATGCACTGATGGGATTTTTGGGGTGTGTATGTTCTCTGGAAGCAGTGTGGACTTTTTCGGATATCTGTAATGGGTTGATGGCGGTGCCGAATTTGATTTGTGTGCTGGTATTGTCGGGGAAGGTGTGCAGGATGGTCAAGGAGCATGAGAAAGGTATGAGAATATGAGAAAGGTATGAGAATATGAGAAGGTATGAGAATATGAGAAAGGTACGAAGGGTATGGGCATGAGAAGATAAAAAATAATTGTTAGAAATTCTGAGACATGGTATGATTAATAAGAACGGCAGAGTTGTATGTTATGTCTGCTGAGAATATTGCTCACAGAGCAGGAAAAGAGGAGCCATGTCAAGAACAATTGATTATTTTTTACAGTATGCAAAGATAGATACCCAGTCCGATGAGAGTACCAAAACGACGCCAAGTACGCAGAAGCAAAGGGTATTGGCGGAGCTTTTGGCGGCACAGCTTAAGGAGATGGGAGCGGAGGAGGTCGTGTATGACGAAGAGAACGGTTATGTATATGCCTCCATACCGGCAACTTCGGGATGCGAGAAAGCTCCTGTGCTGGGATTTATTGCTCATATGGACACTTCGCCGGCAGTGACGGGGGAGAATGTGAAGCCCAGAATTGTAGAGAGGTATGATGGCGGCGATATTGTGCTGAATGAGGCAGAGGGAATTGTTCTTAAGGTGGCGGATTTTCCGGAGATAAAGCGGCTTGTGGGACAGGATTTGATTGTCACTGACGGAACTACACTGTTGGGAGCGGACGACAAGGCGGGAATTGCGGAAATCATGGCCGCCGCAGAGTATCTGTTAGCACATCCTGAAATTCAGCATGGTAAGCTGCGCATTGGATTTACGCCGGACGAAGAGATAGGTGAGGGCGCAGATCATTTTGATGTGAAGTTGTTTGATGCAGATTTCGCGTATACGGTGGACGGCGGTGAATTAGGTGAGCTGGAGGATGAAACTTTTAATGCGGCCAGCGGGAAACTGACTGTCCATGGCAGGAGCGTGCATCCCGGAAGCGCAAAGGGGAAAATGGTAAATGCAATTCTGTTGGCTCAGGAGTTCCAAAGCATGCTGCCCGTGTTCCAGAATCCCATGTACACAGAAGGGCGGGAAGGTTTCTTTCATCTGGATGCCATCTCCGGCAATGTGGAGGAGGCAGTGGCAGAATATATTATCCGGGATCATGACAGGACATTGTTTGAGGAGAAGAAAGCCCTGTTTTTAAGCTGTGCAGATTTCCTGAACCGAAAGTACGGGGAGGGAACCGTGACAGCGGAAGTCAAGGATTCTTATTACAATATGAAGGAGGCACTAGCATCTCACACTCATTTGATGGAGAATGCGGCCGGGATCCTGCGGGAGCTTGGCGTAGAACCTCGAGTGAACCCGATACGCGGAGGCACGGATGGCGCAAGGCTGTCCTACATGGGACTTCCCTGTCCCAATCTTTGTACCGGAGGCGCAAATTTCCACAGCCGTTTCGAGTATGCCTGCGTTCAAAGTATGGAAAAGGTAACTGAGCTTTTGATTCGGCTGGCGGAGAGGTATGGGAGAGAAGGTTAGGATAAAAAGAAGATCGGCCCACCCTGCAACACGGTTGCCCTATTGATATAGTATTGCAATTGATATGATTTTATAATTATAAATATAATAATGTGATATAATTGTAAAAATTATTATACGAGGTTTAAAATGGTATGTATGATGAATTAGTTTTTGGGCAAATCGATCTGGAAGAGCAACCGCCAATCAGTGAACCGGACAGGCAGTATTATTTTATTAAAAAATGCCGCCAGTATGTGACGGAGTTTGAACATTTGAACGGTCGGTTACCAAAGGCCTGCGTAGTGACTTTCGGCTGCCAGATGAATGCGCGTGATTCTGAGAAGCTGGCAGGGATTTTACAGCAGGTGGGCTATGAACTGACGGAGGATGAAAATTCGGACTTCGTGATTTTTAACACCTGTACGGTCCGGGATAATGCAAATCAGCGTGTCTACGGACGCCTGGGGGAGTTGAACGGCTATAAGCGGCGTAACCCCAATATGAAGATTGCCCTCTGTGGCTGTATGATGCAGGAACCGGAGGTAATCGAAAAACTGAAAAAGAGCTATTCTTTTGTAAATTTGATATTTGGCACCCACAATATCTTTAAATTCGCGGAACTGCTATGTGCCACCTTTGAATCAGAGGGCATGCTCATCGACATCTGGAAAGATACGGATAAAATCGTAGAGGATCTGCCAGTTGAAAGAAAATATCCTTTTAAGTCCGGCATCAACATCATGTTTGGCTGCAATAATTTTTGCAGTTATTGCATCGTACCTTACGTAAGGGGACGGGAGCGAAGCAGGGAGCCAAAGGATATTATCCGGGAAATTGAGAAGCTGGTGGCTGACGGAGTGGTTGAGGTGATGCTGCTTGGACAGAATGTAAACTCTTATGGAAAAAATCTGGACGAGCAAGTGACATTTGCAGAGCTTTTGCGGGAAGTAGAAAAGATCGAGGGGTTGAAGCGGATTCGTTTTATGACATCTCATCCGAAGGATCTCTCTGACGAATTGATTCAGGTCATGAAGGAGTCAAAGAAGATTTGCCGGCATTTACACTTACCCTTGCAGTCCGGTTCCACAAGAATCTTGCAACAAATGAACCGACGATACACAAGGGAGCAGTATCTTGAACTGGTACAGCGAATCCGCGAGGAGATTCCGGACATAGCTATCACTACAGACATCATTGTTGGATTTCCCGGGGAGACACCTGAGGATCTGGAGCAGACCATCGATATGGTACGTCAAGTAAAATATGATAATGCCTTCACTTTTATCTATTCCAAGCGGACAGGCACCCCGGCAGCTTCCATGGAGAACCAAGTGCCGGAAACTCAGGTAAAGGAAGGGTTCGACCGACTGTTAAAAGTGGTTCAGGAGACAGCAAGGGAGCAGACAGCAAGACATCAGGGAAAGATCATGGAGGCCTTGATTGAAGAAGTGAACGAGAGCAGTCCGGGATTGGTGACAGGCCGGCTTTCCAACAATACTATTGTACATATTCCGGGGGATGAATCGCTTGTGGGAAGTCTGGTGCAAGTTTCCTTGGATGAGTGTCACGGTTTTTATTATCTGGGACATATGGTGAATGAAATGCAACCTTTGGTTGACAATATGAAAGGATGAGATGGTGGATTTGCAACCTTTGAAATAATATAATGGCACTATCAGAAGGAGGTATCCGTTATGAAAGTGGCAGAGAGAATACAAGCTTTGAGAAAGGCGAAGGGAATATCCCAGGAAGAACTTGCAGATAAGCTCGGAGTATCGAGACAAGCGGTATCAAAATGGGAAAGTGGACAGAGCGTCCGGATTTAGAAAAAATACTCCTGTTAAGTACCTGTTTTGATGTGACGACCGATTATTTACTGAAGGGGATAGAAGATAATAATTCAAACTTATCTGAAACAAACATGCCTGCAAAAAGAAAGGCTAATGCAAGAATTTTCACTGCAGCAGGTACAGCGATTAACTGCATTGGTCTGATCAGTGCAATCATCATTTGGATGGAAAGGCAGACCTCATCCTCTGTGGCTATCGGTTTTATGATTATGATTCTGGGATGCCTAACGCATATTGTTGGACAGATTGTGGGTGAAAATATAGTTATTGCAAAAAAGTGGTTTGCAGTAATAAATACATGGGTCCTTCTTTTGATGCCCATTTCATGTGTATACAATTTTATTGTGGCAAAAGTCTACGGATTTTGGTGGACAGTCAGCCCCATTCCTCGAATTGGGGTTGGTACGCCGGTAAATTATAGATTATGCTGGGTGTGTTATATTGCTATATGCATTTTATTAGATATTATCATTCTAAAATTTAATAGAACTATATAAAATCTAATAAGATCAAATGAAATCTATTTAAACTAAAAAACAGTATGTTTTATGCCGTCACTTTTGGACATAGTTTATTTTACTTTACAAGATTTAGGCTGTCCAAGATTTACAATTACAAGATTTTGTGGTAAGATAAGGCAAATGCACAATTACTTGTGTATTTGCCTTTCTGATGTGTCCGACAGAAACATACTATATAGATTAAGGCAGCACTCATCATGATATAATGAGCGTAAGCGAGCCGGAGTGAGCTTGCTCACTCATGGCGAGCGGCGAATGCTGATCACAGGCTATGCCTGTGATATAATGAGCGCAAGCGAGAAGAATGAGCTTGCTCATTCGGCGAACGGCGAATGGCGATCACAGGCCGTACTTGTGATACTTTAAAGAACAGGAGTAAAGAACCAATGCCAGAAAGTATTCCCATGGAAGACCTGACACCCATGATGCAGCAGTATATGGAGACCAAGAAGCAGTATCCTGACTGCATCCTGTTTTATCGTCTTGGAGATTTTTATGAAATGTTTTTTGAGGATGCCATCACTGCCTCCAGGGAGCTGGAGCTGACTCTGACGGGGAAGGCCTGTGGTCTGGAGGAGAGGGCGCCCATGTGCGGCGTGCCCTACCACGCGGTTGAGACATACCTGACAAGACTGGTGAATAAGGGATATAAGGTTGCCATCGGTGAGCAGATGGAAGACCCCAGGCTGGCTAAAGGACTGGTTAAACGGGAAGTGACCCGCATAGTGACTCCGGGAACAAACTTAAACCTTCAATCCTTGGAGGAGTCCAAAAACAATTTTCTGATGAGCATTGTATATACTCCTACGAAGATAGGCATCTCCGTGGCAGACGTGACTACCGGCGACTATTATCTGACTGAGGTGGATGATTTAAAGAAGCTAAACGACGAACTGATGAAGTACGAACCCTCGGAAATCATCCACAATGAGGCATTTATGGTCAGTGGATTTGATCTGGAAGGGCTGCGCAGCAAGTACCATATTTCCGTAAATGCCCTGGAGCCTCACATGTTTGATGATGAGGGATGTAAGAGAGCGTTACTTAAGCACTTTAAGGTCAATACTTTGATTGGATTGGGCATAGAGGATTTTCCGGTGGGAATGCTGGCGGCGGGAGGGCTGCTTCAATATCTCTATGAGACCCAGAAGACGGATCTAGCTCATTTTACCCATATCTATCCCTATCTGACCAACAAGTATATGCTGTTAGACAGCGCCACCAGGCGGAATCTTGAACTGACGGAGACATTGAGGGATAAGCAGAAGCGCGGTTCCCTTCTCTGGGTGCTGGACAAGACTAAGACAGCTATGGGAGGCAGGCTGCTTCGGAGCATGATTGAACAGCCTCTGATTGACAAGGAGGAGATGGAGCTTCGTCTGGATGCCATTGAGGAGCTGAACCGGGACAGCGTTTCCCGGGATGAGTTGAGAGAGTACTTGAATCCTGTCTACGATTTGGAGCGGCTGCTGAGCAAGGTTACATATAAAACGGCAAATCCCAGAGATTTTATTGCTTTTCGGAATTCTCTGGAGATGCTTCCTGCCATCAAAAAAGTATTAAAAAGCTTTTCCAAGCAGGAGCTTTCAGGCATTGAGAACGACATTGACAGTCTTGAGGATGTATATGAACTGATCCGTTCTTCCATTGAGGAGGCCCCGCCTGTGACGATCAGGGAGGGCGGTATGATCAAGGATGGTTTTGACGAGACTATCGATATGCTTCGCAGTGCTAAACGAGATGGCAAGCAGTGGCTGGCGGAGCTGGAGGAGCAGGATCGGGAGCGCACCGGCATTAAGAACCTGAGAATCAAGTATAACAAGGTATTCGGGTATTATTTTGAGGTGACGAATTCCTACCAGCATCTGGTGCCCGAGGACTATATCCGGAAACAGACCCTTGCCAATGCTGAGCGCTACACCACCCCCAGGCTGAAGGAGCTGGAGGATACCATCCTGAACGCGGAGGATAAGCTTACAACGCTGGAGTACGACCTGTTCTGCAAAATAAGGGATTCCATAGCCTTAGAACTTGAGCGAATCCAGCGGACGGCTAAGGCTATAGCAAAGTTGGATGTATATTCTTCGCTTTCATTGGTAGCAGAGCGCAATCACTATGTGCGTCCCAAACTGAATGAAAAAGGGATTATCGACATCAAGGACGGCAGACATCCTGTGGTGGAGCAGATGATCACAAATGACCTGTTTATTACGAACGATATCTATTTGGACAACGGGAGCCACTGTATCAGTGTCATCACAGGCCCTAACATGGCGGGAAAGTCCACCTATATGCGCCAGACCGCCTTGATCGTGCTTATGGCTCAGGTGGGTTGCTTTGTGCCCGCAAAAAGTGCAAACATCGGCATTGTTGACAGAATCTTCACCAGAGTTGGCGCTTCCGACGATTTGGCCAGCGGTCAGTCCACCTTCATGGTGGAGATGAATGAGGTGGCAAATATCTTAAGGAACGCGACTTCAGACAGCTTGTTGATTCTGGATGAAATTGGCCGTGGAACCTCTACCTTCGATGGCTTGAGCATAGCGTGGGCAGTGATTGAGCATATCAGCAACCGAAAGATTTTGGGGGCCAAGACGCTTTTTGCCACCCATTATCATGAACTGACAGAGTTGGAAGGCAAGATGAGCAACGTAAACAATTACTGTATCGCCGTGAAGGAGGTGGGGGACGATATCGTCTTCCTGAGAAAAATTATCAAGGGTGGCGCGGACAGAAGCTACGGTATCCAGGTTGCGAAGCTTGCCGGTGTACCGGATATGGTGATTGACCGTGCTAAAGAAATTGTGGAGCAGCTGACGGATAATGATATCACTGAGAAAATACAGAGTATCACGGTGGTTGTGAAGGATGATGTAAAGGCAGCAAAGCAGCCTAAACTGGATGAGGTGGATTTGGCACAAATGTCTCTGTTTGATACAGTGACGGACGAGGATGTGATAAAGGAACTGATGGAGATTGAGGTCAATACATTGGCACCGATTGATGCGTTGAATGTGCTGTATAGGCTGCAGAATAAGTTGAAAAATAGGTGGTAGGGATAGAATGGAAGCCGACTATCCATGTTTGGCGATATTGGTGAATGGCAATTTTGCCTGTATCCATTATAAATTCTTACTTATTGTAAGAACGCTTTTATAAAACGTGGGAGTAAAAAACATATTATTTTAGAGGAGCAGAAAGGTAATGGCGCAGATACATGTTCTGGATTCGGAGACCATAGATAAGATTGCGGCCGGCGAGGTGGTAGAGCGTCCTTCCAGTGTGGTGAAGGAGCTGGTAGAGAACGCTATTGACGCGGGGGCCGACGCCATCACCGTGGAGGCAAAGGACGGTGGCATCGAGTTCATCCGTGTCACGGACAACGGCTGTGGTATGGAGCAGGATCAGCTTCGCACAGCTTTTCTTCGCCATGCCACCAGCAAGATTGAGAACGCGGGAGATTTGAATCATATTTCAAGCCTGGGATTTCGGGGAGAGGCGCTTTCAAGTATCTCCGCCGTGGCAAAGGTGGAGGTAATCACAAAGCCGAAAGACAGTATCACCGGCAGCCGCATTCTTTTAGAGGGTGCAAAAGAAGTGGGATTTGAGGAAGTGGGCGCACCTGATGGCACCACTTTTCTCATGCGAAATCTGTTTTACAATACTCCCGTGCGCCGGAAGTTCTTAAAGCAGGCTCCCACTGAAGGCGGTTACATAGCTGATCTGATGGAACATCTGGCTCTTTCAAGACCGGATATCTCCTTTAAACTCACATTGGGGAATCAACTGAAATTCCATACCTCCGGCAACGGAGACCTGAAAGAGGTCATATACAGGCTATATGGCAGAGAGGTTGCAAACGCTCTGATTCCCATTCAGGCAGAGAGTAACGGCATCAAGGTGGAGGGCTATCTGGGAAAGCCGGAGGTGGTGCGATCCAACCGGAATTTTGAGATTTACTTTATAAACGGACGATTCATCCGCAGCAATGTGGTGGCAAAATCTATTGAGGAAGGCTACAAGGAATATCTGATGCAGCACAAGTTTCCTCTGTGTGTCCTGCATATAACTATGGATACGGAACAGGTAGATGTGAATGTTCACCCGTCAAAAATGGACGTTCGCTTCAGTGATGGGCTCGATTTTGCAAGATTTCTGTCAAAATCTGTCAAAGATGTGCTGCAAAAGCAGGAGATGATTCCCGAAGCAAGACTGGAATCTGACGGGGAGAGAAAGGCAAAAGAACGCCAGGAAAAGATAACCCAGGAGAAAAAACGTACGCCTGAGCCCTTTGAAAAGCGAAGGACTGAAGAATACCGTCTCATGGAAGAGACAAAATATGCGGCTGAACAGCCTAAAATGCAGGAATTCATGCAGATTCCTGTATGGAATAGGGTGAAAAATGGTGAAAATGCAACCAAAATGCAGGGGAATCTTGCAGATTCCCGTCAAAATATGCAAATAGAGACTTTCAAGAGCGAAACCTCAAATTCGCAGATGGTAGTTCCAAATAACGCAGTTCTGGACATTCCGCAGAAGGCAATGTCTCAGCAGCCAATAGAAGAGGCATTTTTCATCGAGACTTCGGAGTTAAAATCAGGGGATACAGACGAGAAAAACGATGGAACATATAAAGCTGTTTCAAAGTTGGAAATTGCACCAGACAAAGAATCGGCGGTAGACACAGAAACTTCTGTCAACAATTACACAGTCGGTAACCAGATAAATTTATTTGAGGATAAAATTCTTACCGCCGACAACCGCTCCCGGTTCCGGATCATCGGACAGGTTTTTGAGACTTACTGGCTGGTGCAATTTGAGGACAAGTTGTTGATGATCGACCAGCATGCTGCCCATGAGAAAGTTAATTATGAGCGCCTGATGAAGCAGTTCCGGGAGAAAGCAGTTGTTTCCCAGACTCTGATGCCACCGGTGATCGTAAGCCTTTCCGGGCAGGAAGAATCAGTGCTGAAGGAGCATTTTGAGGTTTTCTTGAGCCTGGGATTTGAGATAGAGGACTTCGGCGGCAGCGAATACGCGCTGCGCAGTGTGCCGGTGGATCTGTACGGCTGTAACGAACAGGAGATGTTTCTGGAGGTGCTGGATCAGCTGGCAGAAGGCACCGCCTTCGGAGGCATCCGGGTCATAGAGGAGAAGATTGCCTCCATGTCCTGCAAAGCTGCTGTCAAGGGAAACAGTCTTCTAAGTCTCCCAGAGGCAGAAGCCCTCATCGATGAACTGTTGACCCTGGATAACCCCTACAACTGCCCTCATGGACGTCCGACCATCGTCTCCATGACAAAATATGAGATGGAGCGGAAATTCAAGCGGGTTGTAAATTGACTTCCGTAAGCAATGAAAAAAGTGTCAACTCAAACACAGACAAGCCTGCGTTGTGCATAATGGGAATGTCAAAATCTATTGACGGAGAGCAAATCCATGGAACAAGAAAAGAAAAAGCATCAGAAACGTCCCATGATCGTCCTGACCGGTCCTACAGCAGTAGGAAAGACAAAACTTTCCATTGCTCTGGCAAAGACTGTAAATGGCGAGATACTCTCCGCTGATTCCATGCAGGTCTACCGTCATATGGACATAGGCTCCGCCAAGATCACGACCGAAGAGATGCAGGGTATTCCCCACCATATGATTGATATATTAGACCCCAGGGAGCCATTCAATGTGGTAGTGTTCAAGCAAAGATGCGAAGAATGCCTGGAAGATATCTATGAGAGAGGGCATATCCCCATTGTGGCTGGGGGCACGGGCTTCTACATTCAGGCTCTTTTGAGGGATATCGATTTTACCGAAAATGAGGAGAACACAGAATACAGAACATACCTGGAATCGCTTGCAAAAGAAAAGGGTTCGGGGTATCTACACGATCTTCTTGCAAAAACAGATCCGGATTCTGCAGAGGTGATTCATTCCAACAATATCAAGCGCACCATCCGGGCACTTGAGTTTTATCATCTGACAGGAGAACCCATATCTAAACACAATGACAAGGAAAAGCAGAAGGGAAGCGCTTATCAGTCCTGTTACTTTGTGCTGAACGACGAGAGGGACCGCCTCTATCAGCGTATTGAGCAGCGGGTGGACGAGATGATGGCACAGGGACTGGCGGAAGAGGTCAAGAGTCTGAAAGAGATGGGCTGTACCCGCGATATGGTCTCCATGCAGGGATTGGGCTATAAGGAGCTCCTGGCATGGCTGGAAGGGGAGTATACTCTGGAGGAGGCTGTGGCCCTGATTAAGCTGAATACACGGCATTTCGCCAAAAGACAGCTCACCTGGTTTCGGCGAGAGCAGGATGTGATCTGGGTCAACAAAAATGACTTTGGCTATGACGAGGAACGAATGCTAACGTTTATGATAGACAAGTTGGTTCAGAAGAAAATACTGAGTATCTGACATAGAGTAAGATTTTTCACGCATAGCAGATAAATATAGACTGACCACAGATGGAGGACATTAAGTTGAGTGAATTGCAGGAATTGTATGCCTCAATGGGCATTAGCAGGGATGTGTATGAATATGGCAGCAAAATTTTGGAAAAACTGGAAGAGCGTTACAAATCGATAGATGCAGTGGCAGAATACAACCAGTTAAAGGTAATACGCGCTATGCAGGAGGCAAAGGTCAGCGAGGCCTGTCTGCTGGGTACCACGGGCTACGGCTACAATGACCTTGGCCGGGATACGCTTGAGGAGGTCTATGCAAGGGTATTTCACACTGAGGATGCCCTGGTGCGCCCCCAAATCACCTGCGGCACCCATGCTCTTGCCCTGGCACTCATGAGCAACCTACGGCCCGGCGATGAGATTCTTTCACCAGTAGGAAAGCCCTATGATACTTTAGAGGAGGTCATTGGTATCCGCCCCTCCCGGGGTTCTCTGGCAGAGTACAACATCTCTTACAGACAGGTGGATCTGCTTCCCGACGGAAGTTTTGACTATGAAGGGATTAAAAACTCAATAAACGACCGCACCCGTTTGGTCACCATTCAGCGCTCTAAAGGCTACCAGACCAGACCCACTCTGTCTGTGGACAGAATTGGGGAACTTATTGCTTTTGTAAAGGACATCAAGCCCGATGTGATCTGTATGGTGGATAACTGCTATGGGGAGTTTGTAGAAGTGCGGGAACCCAGCGATGTGGGAGCCGACATGGTGGTGGGATCCCTGATCAAAAATCCCGGCGGTGGACTTGCTCCTATTGGCGGCTATATTGCCGGAACAAGAGAGTGTGTGGAGAATGCCGCCTGCCGTTTGACTTCACCGGGGCTTGCCAAGGAGGTTGGGGCTTCTCTGGGCGTGCTCAAGGACTTTTACCAAGGATTTTTTCTTGCTCCTACAGTCACAGCATCTGCACTGAAAGCAGCAATTTTTGCAGCGAATCTCTATGAACCCTTAGGATTTGCTGTGATTCCTGACAGCAACGAAACTAGGCATGATATTATCCAGGCTATCACCTTTGGAAATCCAGAGGCTGTCATTGCTTTCTGCCAGGGAATCCAGGCCGGAGCACCAGTTGACAGTCATGTGACCCCAGAACCCTGGGACATGCCCGGCTACGATGCCAAGGTCATTATGGCTGCCGGGGCTTTTGTCTCCGGCTCATCCATTGAGCTTTCTGCTGATGGACCCATTAAGCCACCCTATGCTGTTTATTTTCAGGGAGGACTTACGTGGCATCATGCGAAGTTTGGAATTTTGAAATCTCTTCAGGCGCTGGTGGATAAAGGGCTTGTTAGTATTCCATAAGTGACGGCACCGGGCGGCGGGTGTGCTTACGCAGTTCGCTTGCTGCTCACTGCCGCGGCTTTCGCCGAGTGCATGCGCAAGCGCCTGCGTTCGGCTCAATGCTCGCGCAAAGCGCGGCAACGCTCCGGTGAACTAACTGCTAACTACGACTAAGGCGTGGAAGAGTATCACGCCTAAGTCTGCATAAGCAGTGGATTTCACCTCCGTCTAAGTGCGCCGCTGAATTGTTTGCGTAAGCACGCCCGCCACCCGATGCCTGTTACTCGCTTATCAAGAGCATTTTATGCAGAAGGTATATGTGTAATATGGAATTTCATTGTAAACAGAATAAGTAAACAGAATAAGCAAGACAATGTTTCCTCAGAAATGTTCCTAAATTACAGCCAGGTTCAGGCATACCCACCGCATGATGCCGTTACTTGTAGAAAATATAAAAATAATATACATTGTAGAAAAACGTCAAAATAATTTCTATGATTTTTATGTACAGTTCTACCATTTTGTGGTACTATATAAAGACGTATGAGACTTAACTCCGCTCGGGCGGCGGACAAGTCCTGCGACCCTACAACACGAAAGAAAGAGTGAGGGATCAAATTGAAGAGAGTAAACTGGGTTTTGGTACTCCTGGTACTGGTCGGTTTTGTTATTGGCAGATTTATCGGCACTTTCTTTGACGGCAGCTTTTTAAACTATGGCCAAGCATTTGGCTTAAGTTCGCCGGTGGTGCTTGACCTTGGTTTTTTCGTGCTGACCTTTGGCCTGACCATCAATATCACCATTGCCAGTGTCATCGGAGTCATAATTGCTCTGGTAGTATACAAATTTATCAGGTAAAATCAAGAATGCGTCGGAGAAGGTTGGAAGGAGACGCATGAAAAAAACTTGGGAGATGGGCAGACAGGAACTGCCCTATGAGAGATTTTTACGGTTTGGGCCGGAAAATCTTACGGAGGCTGAATTACTGGCCATTATCATCCGCACCGGCACAAAAGAAAAGAGCGCTCTACAGCTGGCCGGGGAAGTGCTTCAGCTGGCAAAATATCCTAAAGAAGGTCTGCTTGGACTCTATAATGTGAAGCTGGCAGATTTAAAGAGAATCAAAGGTATTGGGGAAGTGAAAGCAGTTAAGCTGAAATGTCTGGCAGAGCTGTCACGCCGAATGAGCGTGGCTACAGCCAGCGAAGGTATCAGCTTCCACACCTCAAACCAGGTGGCTGAATACTTCATGGAAACCTTGAGACACCGTGCCACAGAATGTGTGGTACTGGCCTGCCTGGATGCTAAGGGACAGATGATCGCAGAGAGGAAGCTTTCTGACGGCAGTGTAAAGATGGCACTGATTTCACCCAGAGAGATTTTTCTGGAGGCTCTGGAATGCAAGGCAGTAAATATTCTGCTTGTGCACAATCACCCCAGCGGAGACCCCACTCCCAGCAGAGCAGACATTGATTTGACGGAATCTGTAAGAGAACTGGGAGACAAGATGGATATTCCGCTGCTGGATCATATTGTCATCGGTGATAACAGATATTTCAGTTTTAAAGAGAGTTCCTGGGGCCGCAGAATATCTGCGGAGCTTTAAAATATTCCGGCCTGTTTGAGGCCATATACGGCAGAAAGGAGTTTTTACTTTGGCAACTAACGCATTTGGTATTGATTTAGGTACCAACAACATTAAAATTTACTCAAGGAGCGACGATCATATCATGGTGGAGAAAAATATGATCGCCATTGAGAATAAGAACACTTTATTTGCTTATGGTGACTCTGCATTTGAAATGTATGAGAAAGCACCCAATAATATTCATATTTCCTATCCGCTATCCAACGGTGTTATCGCTGACATTAAAAACATGGAGCTGCTGGTGAGATATTTTATCAGTGATCTCCAGAGGGGCAGCGGAAAACCAGCCGACTTTTTCATTGCGGTACCTACTGATGTGACGGAAGTGGAAAAAAGAGCCTTTTATGATCTGATCCGCGACGCGGGTGTCAAGGCTAAGAAAATCATGGTGGTGGAAAAGGCAGTGGCCGACGGGCTCGGCCTGGACATCGATGTGAAAAATTCCCAAGGAGTGCTGGTAGTGAATGTTGGTTACGAGACTACCGAGATTTCAATTCTCTCTCTTGGCGGAATTGTACTCAGCCGGCTTATTAAGACCGGCGGTCTGAAATTTGACGAAGCAATCCGGGCTGCAGTGAGAAAGGAGTTCAGCCTGATCATTGGCGGAAAGACTGCGGAGACGGTAAAGATATCCCTGAGCGAGTTGGAAAAGTCCGGTCAGGGAGCGGTGGTATATGGCAGAGATATTGTCACCGGTCTGCCTGTAGAGCGGGAAATTCCTACGAAGCTGGTGGACAAGTCTCTGGAGGAACATTTCAATACCATCGTAGACAATGTAAAGGTGATTTTGGAGCGCACACCGCCCGAACTTGCGGCGGATATTTACCGACACGGTATTTATCTTACCGGTGGCGCATCCCAGGTAAGCCACCTGGCAGAAAGACTGGGAATGGGAACCGGACTTAAAATCAATGTGTCTGAAGATCCTATGACAAGTGTTGTGGCCGGCCTATCCAAAATCATCAAGGACGATAATTATAAATCCGTGGCATATGTAATCGAAGGGATGAGTAAATGAGCCCAGTGGTAAAAAGAAAAGGGGAGAAATTTACTATACCGAGTAAATATCTCCTCTTATTTTTAACAATTCTATGTACGGTCATGATGCTGATCACTTTCGGTACGGATGTGTTCAACAGGCCTCTTAGCACTGCAGTAGGACACATGGTAGTGCCGTTTCAGCAAGGTATCAGCAAGTTGGGAGAATGGCTCTCCAACCGTTCGGAAGAACTGGTACAAATCAGAGATCTATTGGAGGAAAATGAACGGCTCCGAGCGGAGATTGCAGCACTAACTGAGGAAAACACCCTGCTTCAGCAGGATAAATACGAACTGAATCAGCTCAGAGAGCTTGTACAGCTGGACGAGCAATACGGCTCGTATAACAAAGTGGGAGCAAGGATCATTGGCCGGGATGCCGGCAACTGGTATACATCCTTTGTTATTGATAAAGGATCTGATGACGGTCTTGCCGTGGACATGAATGTAATTGCAAGCGGCGGCCTTGTAGGACGGATTACCTCGGTGGCTCCAAACTGGGCCAGAGTGACCGCCATCATCTCCGACAACAGCAATGTCAGTGGTATGACGCTGTCCACTGAGGACAATATGATTGTTTCCGGGAACCTGAAGCTGATGGCTGACAATTGCATTACCTTCAGCCAGCTTGTAGACAGTCGGAATGCCGTTGTAGTGGGGGATAAGGTGGTCACTTCCGAAATCAGCGATAAGTTCTTGCCGAACATCCTGATTGGGTACATCAACAGTATAGAAACGGATTCCAACAACTTGACAAAATCAGGACTGCTCACACCGGCGGTGGATTTTGAGCACCTGAGCGAGGTGCTTGTCATCACAGATATGAAACAGTCCATTGCCGAAGAATAGGCAGAATGAGAGGAAAATGCTGCGTAAGTTAATTGTCACAATTTTTATATTAGTTTGTTTTGTCTTGCAATGCAGTGTGTTTGGCAGTCTGGCTTTCGCGGGAATCATCCCGAATCTGATGATTGTTCTGACCTCCTCTTTCGGTTTTATGAGAGGAGAGAAGGAGGGGCTGATCATCGGTTTTTTCTGCGGACTGTTGAGCGATGTTTATTTCGGCAGTTTTCTGGGATTTTATGCCCTGTTGCTGATGTACATAGGTTTTTTGAACGGAAAGTTCAGCAAGATTTTTTATCCTGAGGATATCAAGCTTCCCATGGCGTTAATCATTACCAGCGATCTGTCCTACGGAATCATATGTTATGTACTGATGTTCATGCTTCGTGGCAGGTTGGAGTTTTCTTACTATTTTACTCATATAATTTTGCCTGAAGCACTGTACACCATAGTAATCACTTTGTTTCTCTATCCCTTTATCCTTAAGGTGAATGAGAAGCTGGAAGCCCATGAGAGAAGGAGGGCTCAGAAATTTGTTTGATGAGTTTAAGGAAAAACTGATTGGCATACTTACAAGCCGGCTGACCGTGTTTTCCATTGTGTTTTTGATACTGGGAGGTATTCTTATCTACCGCTGTTTTGATCTTCAGATCGTTCATGGGGAGGAATATCTGGAGGAGTTTGTGCTGGAAGTGGAAAAGACCCGTACCATTGCCAGTACCAGAGGAAACATCTATGACCGGAACGGAAATGTATTGGCTTACAATGAGCTGGCTTATTCCGTGAAGGTGGAGGATGTGTTCGAGTCTGGAAGAAGTAAGAATGCCAAATTAAATGAAATGCTGTATCGGCTTATCAAAATGGTGGAAAAAAACGGTGATAATGTGATTACAGATTTCCGGATCATCATTGATGAGGACGGTCAGTTCGCATTTACCGTGGACGGAACGCCCCGGCTTCGGTTTCTGGCTGATGTATATGGTCAAGCTTATATTGAGAACCTGAAGGATGAGCAGCGTACGGCAACAGCCACAGAAGTTATGGAATACTTAAGCCGTCCCGGTGGCTTTGCACTGGGTCAGTATGAGGATCCGGAGGACACAGGCAGCACTTTTCTTCCCGGAGCAGGATACACCCAGAAGGAGTGGCTTCAGATGGTGACGCTCCGATATGCCATGAATCTTACCTCTTTCCGGAAATACATCGGAACTACAGTAGCCACCAATGTCAGCGAGAGGACAGTGGCAGTGATCATGGAAAATTCCGTAGACTTGCCGGGCGTCACCATTGTAGAGGACACCATCCGAAGGTATGTGGACAGCAAATACTTTGCCCATGTACTGGGCTATACGGGAAAAATTTCCTCGGACGAACTGACAGAGTTGAACGCTCAGATGTCAGAACAGGGTCGAGGAGATAATGTTTATGATATTAATGATGTGGTGGGAAAGGGCGGCATTGAAGCCTATCTTGAGACCACTCTTCAGGGCGTGAAGGGTTATGAGAGAGTGATCGTGGACAACATGGGAAAGGTGAACGCCATCATCGAACGTCAGGAGGCTCAGGTGGGTCAAGATGTATACCTGACTATCGACAGTGATCTCACAAAGGCTGTCTACAAGATTTTGGAGCAGAGGATCGCCGGAATTGTGTCCCAAAAAATAGTAAATGCAAAAGAATATAAACCCAAGGAAAACTCCAGCAGTTCTGATATTACGATTCCTATTTATGATGTCTACTTTGCCATGTTCAACAATGCCATTATCGATATGAAGGCCATGACAGATGAGGATGCCGGGGAGACAGAAAAGGAAGTATATGAGACCTATCTGCTCTATAAGGAGACCCTGTATGAGAAACTTTTACAGGAATTGACGGAAAAGAAAACGCCATATAACAAGCTATCAGAAGAGTACCAGGTATATCAGAGCCGCATAGTCAGTCTTTTGAACGACCAGGGCGTTATTATGACAGAGGCAGTGGACACTACGGATGCTACTTACAACAACTGGGCCAGAAACGAGATTATCAGCCTGAATGAATATCTGATGTACTGCATTGCCCAGAACTGGATTGATGTCAGTAAGCTTAAACTGGATGACAAATATTCTGAATCCGATGAGATTTATAAAAAGCTGCTGGATTATATCCTGCAAATGGTGGATCGAAACACGGAATTTCAGAAACGTATCTATAAATACATGTTGCTGAACGATGCTATAAGCGGAAGGCAGGTATGTCAGATTTTATGTGAGCAAAAGATGATAGACATTCCCATAGAAGAGGAGGAGCAACTGTTTGCGGGCAGGATTTCCGCGTATGATTTCATGAAGAACAGAATTGACCATCTTGATATAACGCCTGCTCAGCTAGCTTTGGATCCCTGTAATGCTTCCGCAGTCATTGTTGACCCCAATTCCGGTGATGTGCTGGCTCTTGTTTCCTACCCGGGATATGACAACAACTTGATGGCAAACTCCATTAACGCAGAGTACTTTGCCAAACTGAATGCGGATAAGTCAAACCCACAGTATAATTACGCTACCCAGTCCGCCCTTGCGCCCGGCTCCACTTTCAAGATGGTAACGGCATCCGCTGGTCTGATGGAGGGCGTTATCACTCTGAACAACAGAGTTAGCTGTACCGGACTGTACACCAATATTTCAGATTCTCCCAGGTGCTGGAATATCTGGGGGCATGGCAGTGAGAATGTGACCACAGCCATCAGGGATTCCTGTAATTTCTTCTTTTATGATGTGGGTTACAGGCTGGCAACCAGGGATGGCTCCTACAACGAATCAGTCGGTCTGAATGCGCTGTACAAATATGCAGATCTCTATGGCCTGACGGATAAATCGGGCATAGAGCTGTCGGAGGCTTTTCCCACAGTTTCCAGCATGGATCCGGTCCGTTCCGCCATCGGACAGGGTACTCACAGCTATACTACCGCCGCATTGGCCCGTTATGTGGCCACAGTGGCAAATGGAGGTACATGCTACGATTTGACCCTGATTGACAAAATTACGAACGCCCAGGGAGATCTGATCATGGAGCAAGAGCCAAAGATCCGTAATGTGGTGGACATGCCCAAGGAGTACTGGGATGCTATTCATTCCGGCATGAGACAGGTGGTGAAGAATAAGGTATATTTCGATGGTCTGGCGGTGGAGGTGGCCGGAAAAACAGGTACTGCAGAGCAAACCAGAAGCCGCCCCAGCCATGGACTGTTTGTGTGCTATGCACCCTATGAACAGCCGGAGATCGCAATTGCGACCAGAATACCTTTCGGCTATTCCTCAGATTATGCAGCCCAGGCTACAAGGGATATTGTAATGTATTATTACGGTCTGTCGGAAGAGGATTTAATCACTGATTCAGCAGTGATGCCTGACGCAGGTGTTACAAATGAGCTTTAAAATGCAAAATTAAGTTCTTATGAGAAATATAGCCGCGTTTGCGGCGGAATGAGAGGAAATATGAAAGATTCAGTACTCATCAAAAGCTTTCCCAATGGCATCACCCTCCATCTGGATCCGGAGATGCCCTTTGAGGATATACTGAAGGAGGTCGTGTACAAGTTCTCTGAAGCAAGAGCTTTTTTCGGAAAAGCATCCGTAGCGCTGTCTATTGAGGACAGGGTGGTCACCGGGCCGGAGGAGATAAGGATACTTGATGCGATCCATACGAACAGTGATCTTAATATTATCTGTATCGTGGGAAAGGACGATGCCACCAACAAGAACTTTATCAAAGCTCTGGCGCATATGGAGAAAAAGCTCACCAGTGATGAAGACGGACAGTTTTTTAAGGGCAGCTTGAAAAACAAAGAAGTTCTGGAGACAGAGAACAGTATTATTGTGCTGGGGGATGTCTACCCCGGGAGCGCCGTTATCAGTGCAAGGAATGTGATTATACTGGGTGGCCTCTATGGGGAGGCTTATGCCGGTGGAAACGGCCAGGAAGGAGCCTTTGTGGCAGCGCTTGAAATGGAGCCGGAGAGAATCAAGATCGGCGATTTCAAATACAAGCCCGGAAAACAGTCAAAATGGGGCATACGTTCTAAAATACAGCCGAAAATTGCATATGTGAAAAACGAAAAGATAGCCTTTGAAACGCTTACGAAAGACTTGCTGAGCACGTTCTAGAGTCAACTTAAGACGTGCGAGGTGGACGACAAAATTTAAAGCGGAGGAATGGAAAATGGAAAATCAGTTTTCCCCGGAGCAGAAGAGCTCCGAAGTCATTGTCGTCACTTCAGGTAAAGGCGGTGTGGGCAAAACCACCACATCCGCAAACGTAGGTACAGGCCTGGCTAAGCTGGGCAAGAAGGTCTGTCTCATCGACACGGATATCGGACTGCGCAATCTAGACGTGGTCATGGGACTGGAAAACAGAATCGTTTACAATCTGGTGGATGTAGTGGAAGGGAGCTGCAGAGTCAAACAGGCGCTTATCCGGGATAAGCGGCATCCTGGCCTGTATCTGATGCCATCGGCACAGACCAGAGATAAGTCCGCAGTGACACCGGGTCAGATGATTAAGGTTATTGAGCATCTAAAAGAGCAGTTCGACTACATTATTCTGGATTGTCCTGCAGGCATCGAACAGGGATTTCAGAATGCTATTGCAGGTGCGAACCGCGCGCTTGTTGTGACTACTCCGGAGGTGTCAGCCATCCGGGATGCTGACCGCATTATCGGTCTGCTGGAAGCCAACGGATTTAAACAGATGGATCTTATCATCAACCGCCTCAGGATGGATATGGTGAAACGGGGAGATATGATGTCAGCTCAGGATGTAGTCGATATTTTGGCGGTTCCGCTCATCGGCATTATCCCCGATGACGAGAATGTTGTGATTGCAACAAACCAGGGAGAACCTCTGGTGGGCAGTGACAGCCCTGCGGGTCAGGCTTATGCCAATGTGGTACAGCGGGTGCTGGGGAAGGAGGTTCCCTTCCCAAATTTTGACAAAAGCATATCTTTCTGGACCAGAGTCTCCGGAATTTTTCACAGGGCATAGGAGGGAGCAAGACATGAGACATTTCTTTCAAAGAAAAAGCTCCCGCCAGGTAGCCAAGGACAGGCTAAAAATTTTATTAATTGCCGACCGGGTAAATTGCTCGCCGGAGATGATGGAGCTGATCAAAGCAGATATTGCAAAGGTAATTTCCAAATACATGAAGATAGATGCTGATAATATCGAAATTCAGATCAATACTAAAGGAGCCAAATCAGGACGTGGCGCAAATCCCAGTCTGTATGCGAATATTCCCATTGTGGATGTATCGTCGGATTTGACGCTCAACCGACATTAGCGTACTGGCACACCAGAGTGAAAGCGGTTATGATGTACGGAGATAAATGAAAGTATGTTCAAGGGATTCAGCTTTAAAGATTATGATTATAAGTTAGTTCTGATGGTGGTAGCCCTGGCCGTAATAGGTGTCTTCGCTATCGGAAGCGCCGAGGAATCACTCCAGACAAGACAGCTGTATGGAGTGATTGCAGGTGTATTTTTGATGCTTGTGATCTCTTTCTTTAATTATTCCCTGCTTTTAAAGATGTATTGGCTCATGTATGCTCTTAATATTGCTCTGCTGGTATTGGTTGAGGTGATGGGAGATAGCGGAGGCGGAGCGCAGCGTTGGCTTCAGATTGGCGGTCTCAGATTTCAACCTTCAGAAACTGCTAAAATCTTATTGATTTTATTCTTTGCACAGTTTATTATGAAATATAGGGAGAAACTGAATACCGTACGGATCATAGGCGTCTGTATTTTGTTGGTTGCTGTACCCTGGTATCTGGTATTTGACCAACCGGACATGTCTACCAGCATCGTGTTGATCGTACTCTTCTGCGTTATCATGTTTGCGGGTGGAGTTAGCCTCAAATTGGTATTTGCCGTATTAATTGTCACTATACCCGCTATAGCGCTGATGATTTCACTGGCGCTTCAGCCGGATAATGAATTTACGGAGAACAAGTTAATCCAAGGATTTCAGCAAGAACGTCTTCTGGCATATTTCTATCCGGATAAGTATCCTGAAAAGATCTACCAGCAGGAAAACTCAACGAAGGCAATTGCATCCGGTATGCTGGAAGGTAAGGGCTATAAGAATAATGGGATTACCTCTGTGAAGAACGGCAATTTTGTCGCTGCGGACGAAACGGATTTTATCTTTACGGTGATTGGAGAGGAGTTCGGATTTAAAGGAAGCTTGACGGTGATTTTGCTCTTGTTTGGCATATCGCTGGATTGTATTTCAGTGGCGCGCAAGTCAAAGGATACTGCAGGGTGTATTATCGCTGCAGGCATGGGGGGACTTATCGCTTTTCAGAGTTTTATCAATATTGGAGTCGCCACCTGGATATTGCCAAATACAGGATTGCCGCTTCCGTTCGTCAGTTATGGTCTGACCTCGCTGCTTAGCTTGTTTATGGGGATTGGCTTTGTGTTGAATGTGAGACTTCAGGCCAAAAAGAATAAATAAAGAGAGGGTATTTCAAAAATGAATATTGCGCTGATCGCACATGACTCAAAGAAAAAGCTGATGCAGAATTTCTGTATTGCTTACAGGGGAATTTTGAGCCGGAACGAGCTGTATGCCACGGGTACCACCGGACGTCTGATTGAGGAAGTTACAAATCTGAATGTCCGTAAGTTTCTGGCAGGGCATCTGGGCGGAGAGCAACAGTTGGGGGCACAGATTGAGAACAACCAGATGGATCTGGTTATCTTTCTGCGCGATCCGCTGACCTCCAAGGTGCATGAGCCCGATGTGAATAATGTAGTCAAACTCTGTGATATGTATAATATACCACTGGCAACAAATCTGGCCAGTGCGGAACTGTTGATCAAAGCTCTTGAAAGAGGAGATTTTGAGTGGCGTGAAATGTACAAATAGAAAAAGAAAGCAGGTCTTTCTGTGCGCAATACTAATGATTTTCTGTGTCCTCACCGGTTGCGGAAGTCTGGCTTATGATATGTCCTATGATGCGGATATCAGTGTCAGCAGTTTCAATGTGGTATCAAGACATGACTCCAGAGTGGCAGAAGCCTTTGCGCGTAATCTCTGTGTCATAACAGGGGATTATTCCGGAAGCGGAAATGTGGACATGGACGAGGCGAAAGCTGCAGTTCTCTTCAGTCTGAACGACAGCCAGGTCTTGTTTTCTAAGAACCCACATCAGGAAGTGTCTCCTGCCAGCCTGACTAAAATTATGACAGCGCTCGTGGCGTTACAAAACGGCAGACTTGACCAGGTGCTGACAGCTACAAACGCAGTGAAGATCACGGAGACAGGCGCCCAGCTTCTTGGATTAAAAACCGGCGATAAAATGACACTTGACCAGGCTCTGCGCATAATGCTGTTATGCTCTGCGAACGATGTGGCAATGCTGGTGGCTGAGGGTATTGGAGGGACTGTTGATAATTTTGTGGCCATGATGAATGAGGAAGCAAAGCGTCTTGGCGCTACTAATACCAGTTTTGTCAATCCCCACGGTCTTACGGCGGATAAGCATTATACAACAGCTTATGACCTTTATCTGATCTTTAACGAGGCTATTAAGTATGAGACCTTTCGTGAAATCATTCAGATGTCCAGTTATCAGACAACTTACTATGACTCCAGGGGCAGCGAAATAAAGGTGGACAAGCGTACTACCAATCTGTTCCTGCGTGGAGATTATCAGGCGCCTGCCAGCGTGACGGTGATCGGCGGAAAGACAGGTACAACGAATGCTGCCGGCCACTGCCTGATTTTATTGTGCCGGGATGTGGGAGGTGCATCCTATATTTCCATCATTCTGGGAGCTCCGTCAGCTGATGTCCTTTACCCGAAAATGACAGAATTGCTGGGGGAGATTTAGGGGTTGTATTTTGAAGCGGTATCACTTATAATTGAGGTATCAGTAATAAATTCAATACATATTACGACAGGAGGGTTTCCAATGGTTCAGTTAATCGTAGGAAAAAAGGGGAAGGGTAAGACAAAGCATCTGCTGGATAAGGTAAACAGTGAAATCAAGGAGGTATCCGGCAATGTTGTATATCTCGACAAGAGTGCCAAGCATATGTACGAGCTGAACAACAAGGTACGCCTTGTGGATGTGTCACAGTTCTATATAGATAACTGTGAGGGTTTCCTGGGTTTTGTAAGTGGTGTGATCTCTCAGGATCATGACCTTCAACAGATGTATTTTGATAGTTTTTTAAAGATAGCATGTTTGGAAGGACAGGACATTGAACCTGTTATTGCTAAACTTGAAAAATTCAGTTCAAGCTTTGATGTGGATTTTATTATAAGCGTTTCCTTGGATGAGGCAGAACTCCCTGCATCCTTGAAAGACAAGATTATTGTCTCTCTTTAAGTGATTATATAGAACAGATACAAAAGCCTCGGACCAATAAGCCGGGGCTTAACTGTTATTTTTTGGAGGCTTATACGTGGCACAGTCAGGAAGTGGAAGAGAAAGAAGTGTAAAAAAGCAGAGCGACAGGAACCATAACAGCAAGAAGCAGAACGGAAAAATCAGCAAATATAGAAAACCGTTGAACCTGAACATAGGAATGATTATATTTGGCGTGATATTTATATATGTCGTGGTCTGTGTTATTCTGTATTTTCAGACAAGTCACATCGTTCGGTACGAAGTGCAGGAGGGATCTCTTGTCACCAACAACATATATCGCAGTGTGATAATCCGGGACGAGACAGTAATCACTGCAAGCACTGCCGGGTATGTGAATTATTATGCCCGGGAAGGAGAGCGAGTGGCCAAAAATGATTTGGTATACATTGTTGATGAGACCGGGCGGCTGAATGAAAGTCTGGAAAGTATGGCGTTGGAAGAAAATTCGCTGAGCAATAAAGAGCTTGCCGAATTTCGCGATGAGATAGTATATTTTGTCCATGGCTTTGACAGAAAAAACTATTCTACTACCTATGATTTCAAGTATTCTCTTCAGAATACGCTTATGAAGCTTGCAAACGTAAATATGCTTGAAAACATAAACGGTTATGGCGGCGCTAATGGAGCCAACATTGTGAATTATTCCTATGCGCCAAGGACAGGCATTGTAGCTTACTGGACTGACGGTTATGAAGAACTGACGGCCGAACAGGTTACGTCGGATATCTTTGACAATGAGCGGGATTACAAGAAAAAGCTGCTTCTCAGCAACACATTGATGGCTGTAGGCGATCCGGTGTACAAGCTGTCCACGAACGAGAACTGGTCCATTGTGATACCTGTGGAACCTGAGAGAGGAGCACAGCTGCTGAATAAGGGCTATATAAAGGTTAAATTTTTAAAAAATCAGTATGAGGCATGGGGGCAGGTGAAGCTTCTTACAAATGTTGATGGCAATACTTACCTTCAACTGTCATTCACAAACTCCATGATAACTTTCCTTTCCGACCGCTTCTTGGATGTGGAGTTGATCGTTGAGGATGAGACAGGGTTAAAAATTCCACAGTCCGCTATTGTACAGAAGGAATTTTTCCTGATCCCGGAGGATTTCGTAATCCCGAGCGGAACCAACGGGCGTGGCAGCATCATTCGCCAGTGCTATCTGGAAGATGGTACCATTTCCAGTGAAATGCTGGAGATAGATTTGTATAATTTTGACGACAACACGAAGGAGTATTACCTGGACAGTTCCTTCCTTAATTTGGGGGATGTCTTGTACAAACTTGACAGCCAGGAGACATTCACAGTGAGTAAACGTGCTACTCTGATTGGTGTCTATAATCTAAACAAAGGTTATGCAGACTTTAAACAGATCAATATCCTATACCAGAACGACGAGTATGCCATAGTAAAGTCCAACACCCGATACGGCCTCAGCGTCTACGACTACATAGCAATGGACGCCTCCACCGTAAGTGACGACCAATTTATAAGCTACTAGTTCAGCCAGCCGTGGTAAGCTGCGGAAAATCGTGCTTGCACGAATTTTCCGTGGATTATCACGGCTGAGGGAGCGCCACTTTGCGAATTGCGCGTGCTGAGCGACCCTTGCAGGAACCTTAACAAACTTTACTATGGAGGTACTTCCATGATTGCAGAAAACCTAAAAATCATTCAAACCCAAATCCAATCCGCCTGCACCTGTTCTGGCCGTGATCCCAATGAGGTCACACTGATCGCTGTAAGCAAGACAAAACCGGTATCAGCTCTCAGGGAAGCCTATGAAGCAGGCGTCAGAGATTTCGGTGAAAATAAGGTTCAGGAGCTGATAGAAAAAATTCCTCAATTGCCGGATGATATCCGCTGGCATATGATTGGACATTTACAGCGCAACAAAGTAAAATATATCATCGGTAAGGTAGCATTGATTCACAGTGTGGATTCTCTGCGTCTGGCAGAAGAAATCAGCCGGGAATCCGTACGCCAGGGAGTGGATACTGATATCCTTATAGAGATCAATGTGGCAGAAGAGGAGAGTAAATTTGGAGTGTCTCTTAGGGAAACACCGGATTTGATAAAAAAAATAGCCGGGTTACCCGGAATAAATGTCAAAGGATTGATGACAGTTGCACCATATACTGCGGTTTCAGAAAAAAATCGTCCATATTTTGTGAAAATGCGTGAATTGTCTGTTGACATAGAGAGAAAAAACATTGATAATATTAGTATGAATATTCTCTCGATGGGGATGACGGGGGATTTCTCCGTGGCTGTCGAGGAAGGTGCAACCTGCGTTCGGGTGGGTACCGGTATTTTTGGTGAGAGAGATTACACCAATCAGCAGCCCGTCCGGTAAGGCGGAGTCAGAAAGGTATGGTATAAGATAATGGGAGTTATGGACAAGTTTTTGAATTACATGAAGCTAAACGGCGAGGAAGATGACGATTACTATGATGACGACTATCTGGATGACGATGAGGATGATGAGCCTGTGGTTCAGCGTAAATCTTCAGCCAACAAGCAGAAGAATGACGACTATGAGGAACCTGTTGTAAAGAGGCAACAGCCGACAAATAAAATTACACCGATTAAGTCTCCTGCAGCAAGGCGCATGACTAACAGTTCCGGTATGGAGGTATGCGTGATCAAACCCACCTCTGTGGAAGACGCAAGGGAGATTACAGAGACACTTCTGGCAAACCGCACCGTCGTACTGAACCTTGAGGGACTGGACGTGGATATCGCTCAGAGAATCATTGACTTCACAAGTGGTTCCTGCTTTGCTATCGCAGGCAATCTCCAGAAGATTTCACATTACATATTTATAATTACACCTTCCAGCGTGGATGTGTCAGGTGATTTTCAGGATATTTTCGGCGGTTCTTTTGAGATGCCGCTAAACAGCTGACATTACAGAGTGAGAGAAAACAGCGGTGGAGCCCGTTTGTGCGGGCTCCTTTGACGTTTTTATATTATTTGTTCTGGTTCCTTGAATATAAATTTTGAGAGCTGGTTTGTAGATTTAATTTTTATTGCGAAAATGATAATGGTGAGGAAATAAGCTATGTCGGAAAGATTACCCATTCTTTACAACAAAAAGCCCTGTTATGACATTGTTTTTACAAAGACCTTTGATGAACTGATCTCGGAGCTTCAGGCTTTGGGAAACCTGGAATCAAGACGCGTCTGTATAATCACTGATACAAAGGTGGACGAATTATACGGGAATGAAGTATTGAGGGTGCTTCAAGGTAACTGTTTAAAAGCAGTGAAATATGCTTTCCCCAACGGAGAGGAACGCAAGAATTTAGATACTGTTAAGGAAATATACACTTTCTTGATTCAAGAGGGGCTTGATCGAAAGGATCTGCTCCTTGCTCTGGGAGGCGGAGTGGTGGGAGATACCACTGGATATGTGGCTGCCACCTACTTAAGAGGCATTGACTTTGTGCAGGTTCCCACTACGCTGTTGGCTCAGACGGACAGCAGTATCGGCGGCAAGACAGGCGTTGATTTCGATGGCTATAAAAATATGGTGGGAGCCTTCAAAATGCCGAAACTGGTGTACATGAATCTGTCTGTTCTGCAGACTCTGGATGACAGGCAGTTCTTTTCCGGATTTGCGGAAGTAATGAAACATGGGCTGATCCGCGATGCTCTTTTCTACCAGTGGCTTATCGAGAACATGTATGAAATCTGTGACCGGGAACTGGATGTACTTCAGGAGATGCTGATAAGAAGCTGTACAGTAAAGAAGCTTGTTGTGGAGAAAGATCCCACGGAGCAGGGAGAGCGTGCATTGTTGAACTTCGGTCACACGATTGGCCATGCTATTGAGAAATACAAGAATTTTCAGCTCTGTCATGGCGAATGTATTGCCCTTGGCGCTGTAGCGGCAGCATATATCTCTTGGAAACGGGAAATGCTTTCTATGGAGGAGTACTATGAGATCCGGGATATGTATGTACCCTTTAACCTGCCCATAAGCATTGAGGATATCGATCCTAAGGAGATTCTCCGGCTGACAAAATCCGACAAGAAGATGGAGTCCGGACAGATTAAGTTTGTACTGTTGAAAAAGATAGGTAAGGCTGTTTTGGATAAGTCTGTAACCGATGAAGAAATTTTGGATGCCATCGGTGAAATTCATTTTAGCGAAGAGGATGCCCATGCGTAAGAAAAAAATACTCATTTTGTTAGTGGATCTACTGGTGATGCTGGCTTTCTTAGCATTTGACCAGTATACAAAATATCTGGCTATTGTTTATTTGAAGGATCAAGCCCCTATCATACTCTGGGAGAATGTACTAAAGCTCCAGTATCTGGAAAACCGAGGCTCTGCTTTTGGCATGCTTCAGAATCAGAAGGTTTTTATTCTGTTTGTTGGGTTTGTGTTTATGGCGGTGATCCTGTTTTTCCTGTTCAAGCTGCCAAAAACAAAGAAATTCAGGATAGTGCATTTGGCACTGTCTGCCATCATTGCAGGCGGCTTAGGAAATATGATAGACCGAATTCGCTTTGACTATGTGGTGGATTTTATCTTTTTTGAACTGATAAATTTTCCTATATTTAATGTGGCGGACTGTTATATTGTGGTGTTTACCATTTTGCTGTTCTTTTTGTTCTTGTTTTTCTTCAAGGAGAGTGATCTGGATTTTTTGAACTTCAAGGAGAAAAGATATCGGGAGATGAAATAGATGGAGGAATTCTGTTTTGAGATAACAGAGGAGTTGGAGGACGAACGCATCGACAAATGCCTGACGGAGCTTATGGATTCTCTTTCCCGATCCTATATCCAGAGAATGGTGAAGGAGGGACAGGTCACGGTGAACGGAGAATCGGTAAAGGGAAGTTATCGGTTGAAATATGGGGATAGAATAGCTTTTTTTCTGCCGGAGGCTCAGGAACCGGATATCCAGCCGGAAAATATTCCACTGGATATTCTTTATGAGGATGACGATGTGATCGTGGTAAACAAGCCCAAGGGCATGGTGGTACACCCTGCCGCCGGTCACTATAGAGGGACTCTGGTAAATGCTCTGATGTATCACTGTGGGAATCGGCTTTCCGGCATCAATGGCATTATGAGACCAGGTATCGTGCACCGGATTGATATGGACACCACGGGTTCGGTCATTGTCTGCAAAAATGACAGATCGCATAACTGTATAGCAAAGCAGCTTAAAGAGCATTCCATCACAAGACGCTATCATGCTGTCTGTCAAGGCGTACTGAAGGAAGAACAGGGCACCATTGATAAGCCGATCGGACGGCATCCCACGGATCGGAAGAAGATGGCAGTAAATGAGAGAAACGGAAAGAGTGCCGTGACTCATTACAAAGTCTTGCAGCGTTTTGAGAAGTATACTTATATTGAATGTGAGCTGGAAACAGGGCGCACACATCAGATACGGGTACATATGGCTTCTGCCGGACATCCGCTGCTGGGGGATGAGGTGTACGGAAACAGCAAGAGTCCATTTAAGCTTCAGGGGCAGGTACTGCATGCGAAGACCTTGGGGTTTATACATCCTTCCACGGGGGAGTATGTGGAGGTGGATGCGCCGCTGCCAGGTTATTTCATGGATCTGCTGAAGAAGTTGTAGAATCATTACTTTTCACACGTCAGATACACAAGTGATGCCTCGCCCTGCCGATGTTCTCCATTAGACCGTATTTTTTTCACAAGTGACGGCATCGTGTGGCAGGCATGCCCCAACAAACGCGGCAACGCTCCGCCGAACTAACTGCCTACAATAGAAAGTACGCTCCGTGTACTTTCTATTGTCAAGAACTACGACTAAGGTGCAAAAGTACTGCACCTAAGTCTACGTAGGCAGTGGATTTCGTCT
>JAFLRO010000021.1 GCA_022511425.1 Acetatifactor sp. | reverse complement strand
AGACAAAGGATTACTGGTCCGCTTCCTGGCAGCCGGTGGCAAAGCCCCTGGATCAATATAAGTCCGAGTGCCGTCACGGTACGGCTTATACAAATATGGTGGCCGACTATGCAGGCATCCACAGTGAAGTCCTTTACTACGTGCCTTTGAACAAGACTTATGAGGTTTGGCGGGCAAAGGTGACCAACACCACGGACAAGCCCCGGAAAATATCCCTATTTTCCTATGCTGAGTTTACCAATGAAAGCAATTATGAGCAGGATCAGGTGAACCTGCAGTACACTTTGTTCATCACCAGAACTTTCTTCAAGGGCAACAAGATTCTTCAGACCATTAACGCCAACGTAGGTAAGAACGAAAAGGGTTCCAACGGCAGAGAGCGCTTCTTAGGACTAGCTTGTGCACCTGTGACATCCTACTGCGGCGACAAAGAGACTTTTCTGGGCAGATATCGCAGCTACGGCAATCCTGTGGCTGTGGAGAATGGAATGTGCGACAATGTACTGAACTATAACACCAATGCCTGCGGTACGCTTCATAGCGCTCTGGTAATCGGAGCAGGTGAAACCAAAGAGCTAGTGTTCCTGTTCGGCCAGGCTGACAATGACACTGCAGATGCACTTATTGCATCTTATCAGGATTCCAGTGTTGTGAAGAAGGAGCTTCAGGAACTTAAGACCTATTGGCATAGCAAGCTGGCCAACTTCCAGGTGAATACTCCCGATCCTGCTTTCAACAGCATGATTAATACATGGAACGCTTATCAGTGCTTCATCACCTTTACCTGGTCCAGAGCTGCGTCCCTGATCTACTGCGGACAGAGAAATGGCTACGGTTATCGCGACACTGTACAGGATATCCAGGGTATTATCCACCTGGCCCCCGATATGGCGGCTGACCAGATTCGCTTCATGCTTTCTGCACAGGTGAATCATGGCGGCGGCTTGCCGTTAGTGAAATACACACATAATCCCGGCCATGAGGACACTCCCGACGACGAATCCTATGTGAGGGAGACAGGGCATCCTGCTTACCGCGCTGACGATGCATTGTGGCTGTTCCCCACTGTCTGGAAGTATGTGTCTGAGACAGGAAACAAGGATTTCATCAAAGAGGTGATCCCTTACGCCAACAAGGAGGAGGGCACCGTTTATGACCATCTGAAGAGGGCTATTCAGTTCTCCATGGATCGCCTGGGTGACCACAAGATGCCCGCAGGTCTGCATGCAGACTGGAATGATTGCCTGCGGCTGGGCAAGAAGGGTGAGTCCACCTTTGTGGCAATGCAGCTCTACTATGCATTTACCGTGATGAAGGGCTTTGCGGAGGAGCAGAAGGATGCCGCTTACATAGAGTATCTGGAGAAGACCCAGAAGGAACTGGGCGACATTATTCAGAAGGAGTGCTGGGAGGACGACAGGTACGTGAGGGGTATCAAGGAAGACGGACAGGTCATCGGCTCCAAGAAAGATCCCGAGGCCAGCATGTGGCTGAATCCCCAGTCCTGGGCTGTAATCAGCGGACTGGCTTCCAAAGAGCAGGCGGAGGCTGCATTGGACACTGTTTATAAGGAGCTTAATACAAAGTTCGGCGTACGTCTGATGACTCCATCCTATGTTGATCATGCCTTTGACGGTGCGCAGGCGCTGCTGTTCAATCCTTCCACCAAGGAGAATGGCGGTATTTTCTCACAGCCTCAGGGATGGATTATTTTAGCGGAGGCGCTGATGGGACATGGAAACCGTGCTTATACCTACTTTACGGAGAGCTCCCCTGCTTCCCAGAACGATAATGCTGACGTTCGGAAGCTTGAGCCCTATGTGCACGGACAGTTTACCGAGAGTGTGGAGTCTCCCTTTGAGGGCCGTTCTCATGTGCACTGGCTCACTGGTACGGCATCTACCTGTATGGTCGGCTGCGTGGAAGGTATCTGCGGTATGCGGCCTGACTTGAACGGTCTGTGGGTGTGTCCTTCTATTCCCTCTGAATGGAAGGAGATTACCATTGATAAGAATTTCCGGGGAAAGAAGCTTCATATTACCGTGAAGAATCCAAACGGTAAGGAAAGCGGATTCACAGAGTTTTACATCAATGGGAAGAGGGTGGATCAGCCTTATGTTCCGGAGACGGAGCTGTTGGAGGAGAACCGAATTGAGTTGATAATGTAAATTTTTTGGGGTTTTCTGCAAGTGACGGCACCGGGCGGTGGGCATGCCCACCACCCGGTGCCTGATTGCGGATATAAAAGAAATATAATAAGTGTAATAAAGCGGTTCCAACGAGTAATAGTTGCCATGGAACCGCTTTTTGTGTTAATATAGGGATAACAAATGATTGGACCGCAGGGCGGAGTGTGAGAGGCTATGAAGATAATAAAGCGTATTCTTTTTGGACTGGTGGGACTGGTTATTGCGTTCTGCCTGGGGATTTTAATATGTGCGCTGAATCCTTCTTTGACGGATTTTCTGGCTCAGAAGGTACAGGCAATGCAGGCTGGATCCGGCGGTTCTCAAAGTGGTGAATCCGGTGTGGAGACCAGAGCTCCCGGCGTGCTGCCGGAAAGCGTACCCGGTGTTAATGCGGACTGGCTGGCGGATCGGGAGAACAGAGGTTATCTGGTTCCCGATGTTGCGCCCGGAAATCCCCCGACAGCTGTAAAAGACAGAACAGGTTATGAACCTGTCAGCGAAGATGCCCAGGAGGTGCTTCAGGAGGAAGCGGATACCATTGCTCCCGGAGAGGTGGGAGAGGGGCTTACCTTCGATGCAAATTTTTATCCGTATTATGCCATGTTGGAGCCGGATATGCAGCGGCTTTACAATCAGATTTATGCTAATGCCTCTCAGATTATCACCTCCTTCACCCCTGTGGTGAATGTGGATTTGGAGCGGTTGAAGAGGGTATTCGAGGCGGTGTACAACGATCATCCGGAGTTGTTCTGGCTGGAGACCGGTTTTTCCTGCAAATATCTGGAGGACGGTACCTGTGTGGAGATTACTCTGGACTACAACGAGACAATAAATGATCTGCCCGCTGCAAGGGAGATATTCTTAAGCCAGGCGGAGATCATTCTCTCCGAAGCAAGAAATTTGGGAACCGATTATCAGCGGGAAAAGTATGTCCACGATGCATTGGCAGGGCGTGTGGAGTATGATGTAAACGGAAGGATGAATCAGAGCGCATACAGCGGCTTGGTCACATCCAGAACGGTCTGTGCGGGATATGCAAGGGCTTTTCAGTATCTGATGCAGCAGATGGGCATTCCCTGTTATTATTGTACCGGATTTGCAGGGGAGGATCACGCATGGAACATTATCCGTCTGGCAGGGCAATACTACAATGTGGATGTGACCTGGGATGACACAGCGAAGCTGACCTATGATTATTTCAACAGGACGGATGCAGAGTTTGCTCCCACCCATATCCGAACAGGATTGTCCGTGTACCTTCCCGCGTGCATGGGTACGGATTTCCGCGGGGGCGATGCGGAACAGCCTCTGGAGGAAAACCAAGATCAAGAGGATGACGATGTCCAAGCCACTCAGGAGCCCATACATCCTCTGACATGGGATGACCGGGGAAAGACCGATGCAGAAAAAGAGAAGGAAGAGCACGAGTCAGCCGATGCGGAGCGCCGCCACAATCTGGAGAAGGCAGGTATTACCGAAGAAGACGTGATGGACACCATGGAGGAGTATTATAAAGACTGTAAGGAACAGCTGAAGAAGGTGGGAGTGGGAGAACATACATTCTCTAATGTGGTGCCCGCCACCCTCTGGAATACAGTGGAACGTGCTTATACCACCGGCAGCTATCGTAGCGGCTATGTGGATGCTGTCCTGAAGGAATTCAAGGTGGAAAACTTCTACATTCAGCTGCAGGTTCAGGATCTGGGCGGCGGATTTTACCGGGTGTATCACAATGTGCTGACAAATTAGTGACAGAAGGTATGTGATATGGGCTACAATCTCAAAATTTCACATCCGAGAAACTCTGCCTCACTCTCATTATGGGTGACCAGAATCATAGTCTTACCTGCCGTACAATCATTCACAAGCCTCATCATTGCATTTTTTGTCTCGCCGTCGAGGGCTGTGAAAGGCTCGTCCAACAGCAGGACATCATAGTCAGCCAGCAGTGCTCGTACAATAGCACAGCGTCTTTTCTCTCCGCCGCTCAAGGCGGAGATTTTTTTGTGCTTGTACGGGAAAATTTCTGCTTTTTTTAACATCTCATCGATTTGCCCGTCGGAAACATTTCCGGCGGCAAGCCTAATATTCTTTATCACACTTCTGTATTCGAGGAGGCGGTTTTCCTGAAAAACCATGGAGAAGGAAGGCGCTTTTTCCATGCAGGCCGGATAGCGGATTTCTCCGCAGGTGGGTTTTATGAGCCCTGCCAGCAGATGCAGCAGGGTGGTCTTGCCGCTTCCCGAGCGTGCCAGGACAGCGGTATGTTTATTCATTGGAAAGGATGCGGAAAAATCCCGAAAGACATCTTTGTCCGAGTCGGGATAGCGGTAGGATATGGTATCAACACAAATGCAGTTTTCCGGTTCAATCTGTCTCATCATTTTCACGTTTTTTTCTATTGGAATCTGTGGAGTCTGTAAAATTGGCAAACAACAGCGCAAGTCCCTGAATAAAATGCTCGCAGATCATGCTCAGCACGACGATGACGATTGTCCAGGCAAAAAGCTCAGGGGTCATCAGATACAGTTTTGCCTGGTATAGCTGATTTCCGATGGAATTACTGGCAAGCCCTATAATCTCTGCGGCAATTCCCGACTTCCATGCCATTCCCATTGCCAGCGAGCAGGCGGACAGAATGTGGGGAAGAATTTGGGGTATGTAGATGTGGAGAGCCTTTTTAGGAAAGGAGAGCTTGAAAAGCGCTGCCATATCGAGAAGTTTTTCGTCTGTCTTTTCTAAACCCGTCAAGGTATTGATATATAGAATTGGCAGCACCATGAGGAAGGGGATAAACACTGACAGCTTCTCGGAGCGCATCCAAAGCAGGGACAGTATGACAAAGGATGCAACCGGCACAGATTTGATCACTTTCATGGGAAACCACAATAGGATTTTTACAGCCTCAACACAGTGGGAGAGGACAGCCAGCAATATTCCGAACAATGTACCAAGGAGAAAACCCTCCCCAATATGGACAAGTGATACCACGATACTTGCCCGGAAGCCCTCCTGATAGATGAGTTCTGTAAAGAGTGCCTCACATACCCTTGCAGGAGCCGGCAAAAACAATTCTTTATCGATGATAACGGATGCTATATGCCATAGGAGAACCCAAAAGGCTGCCGACAAAACATAAAAACAGATTCTCTTTACTCCCTTAATTTTCAAACCAGAACATTCCTTCCTGTACACTTCCGCCGACGGCATTGGGATTTTGCCCGTAAAGCACTTGTAAATAGGCGGTTGCTTTTGTCTTCATCTCATTCCCGTCTATATAGGTCACATTACAGAAGGGAATCGCAGTTTTAGCAATGGCGGCCTTAAAAATATCAAATTCCTCCAAAAGTTGGGCAGTTTCCTCAACAGATTCGTTTGCATAGGCGGTGGAGGCCTTATATTCACTTATAAACGCAGTAAATGCTTCTGCGTTTTCATCGATAAATGTCCTGCGGGCCACAATTACCCCTGTGACAACGGTGCTGTCCTCGGAGGAAGCCTCCCATTCCTCTGTCACATCCAGGGCAATTCTCAGGTTTTCGTTGTTGTTCAATGCAGATGTAACATAGGGCTGGGGCAGCATGGCTACAGCGTCCGGGTCTTGAGCCAATATGGCAACGACCTCCGGCGCCTCGGACTTGTATTCGATTGTGACATCCCTGTCAGGATCCAGCCCGTTTGCTGCCAGCAGGTAGCGCAGGGTATATTCCGGTGTAGTACCCTGCCCGGTGGAATAAATCGTCCTTCCCTGAAGGTCGTCCACAGAGTGAATGGTCTCACCTTCCTCCACGATGTAGAGAACCCCCAGAGTGTTTATGGCAACTGTGACTATCTCCCCCTCTGTTTTGTTGTAGAGGACACTGGCCAAATTGCATGGCACCGCCGCAATATCCATATTACCTTGGATCAGTGCAGTGCTCAGCTCATCAGCCGTACCGGCGATGGTGTAGTGATATGTATTTTGTGTGGTCCCTTCATCGGAATCGGATAGGAGTTTGATCATGCCGATGGCTGTAGGGCCTTTCATACACCCTATATTGATCTCTGCGGAAGCTTCCGGCGCATCTGATGCACATCCAGTTAAAACAAGGGAAGAAAGCAGAGTGAAGGCAAATAGCCCGAATACTGTCAGGAAGAATGTTGCACATTTTGTACGTTTGTTTATCATATTAGTAATATACCTTTCCATAGCTTTTAAACGGTTTCACTGATATAGATAATAACAAATTCAACATGTTATTGCAAGTTGTTAAAAAAATACATTATAAGATTTATCAAAAGAACATGTAGGTTTCTCAAAGAAAATGTAGGTTCATCAAAAGAACTTGTAGATTTATAAAAAATATATAAGTTTGTCCTAGAATCAAGTGGGTTTGTCAAAAAATTACAGCTTGATATAATTTGTAAAAAATAGTATAATTTATAATTAATGAATCAGTCTTTTGTGATTTGGGGGATTATGTCATTTCAAAAATTAAATCAAGAGAGGGATTGCGGATGGCGAACGATAAGGGGCTGGTGTACACCAATGATAAGTGTGTGGCATGTAACAAGTGTATTTCTACATGTCCTGTAACTAAGGCGAACCGTGCGGTAATGCTGGAAGATGGCACTACCCGCATCGAAGTGGATGCGAATGCCTGCATTTCCTGTGGAGCATGCTTTGATGCCTGCAAGCACGGGGCGAGATCTTACAATGACGACACGGAGCGTTTTTTTGAGGATTTGAAAAAGGGAGTGAAGATTTCCCTTCTTGTTGCACCGGCTTTTATGGCAAATTATCCGGATGAGTACGAGAAATATTTGGGTGTCCTCAAGACAGCGGGAGTAAATCGCATAATCAGTATCTCCTTCGGAGCGGACATTACAACATGGGCTTATTTAAAATACATAACATCCCATCGGTATTATGGAGGAATATCACAGCCCTGTCCGGCGGTGGTAGGCTATATTGAAAAGTACATTCCGGAGCTGCTTCCGTATCTTATGCCCGTACATAGCCCGATGATGTGCGGCGCTATCTATACAAAGAAGGAGATGGGTGTCACTGACAAGCTCGCTTTTATCAGTCCATGTATCGCAAAGAAAAATGAGATTGACGACCCGAATTGCGGAGGCTACGTCTCTTACAATGTGACCTTTAAACATATGGTGGATTATATCAAGAGTCATAATCTTCAGGGAAGAATGCTGGCAAAGGATGAAATCGAGTATGGACTTGGTTCCATCTATCCTACTCCCGGCGGATTGAAGGAAAATGTGTACTGGTTTCTTGGCAACGACATTTTCATCCGTCAGGCGGAAGGCGAGAAGCATATGTATGAATATCTCCACTCCTACCATGACAGAATAAAGGCACGCAAGGCACTGCCCTTTATGGTGGATGCTTTAAACTGTTCCGCGGGCTGTATCTACGGAACCGGCGTGGAGGATTACAAGGCGGAGGGTGATGATACCCTCATGAATTTGTGGAAAATACGTGATAATAGCATAAAAAAGAAGGGCGCATGGGGGAGGAATCTGACCCCGCAGAAGCGTCTCGCTGCTTTCAACTCACAGTTTAAGAATCTTAAGCTGGATGACTATATCCGTCATTACACAGACCGTTCCGCAAACGTCAAAATGAAGCAAGCGACCGAGGCTGAACTGAACGAAATCTTTAACTCCATGGAGAAAAAAACCAGAGAAAAAAGATGTGTGGACTGTTCGGCATGCGGCTATGCAGACTGCAGAACCATGGCAAATGCCATATTTAATGGGATTAATCACAAGGAAAATTGTGTGCATTATGCCAAGGATCTTGCTCTGCACGAGACGCAGTTGGCGAAGGAATTGAGCGATCAGATAAACAGCCAGAATGAAAGTAGTCTGGAGCGGGCTGAGGAGATCAACAGGATAATTGCAGCGGCGACAGAGGATTTCAATACTATGTTGGAGTCTCTCAGTAATCTCAGCGGCGGAAACGAAGGAAATGCCAAGGAGAGCACGGAGATTGCCATAAACATGCAGAATATCAGTAATTTCAGTCAGGAAATCCTAAATACATTTGAGCAAATCAGTGAATTTTTGGTGAAGATAGAGAGCAACAGTGAGGCAATCACGGACATCGCCTCCGAGACAAATCTTCTCTCCCTGAATGCTTCCATAGAGGCGGCCAGAGCAGGCGAAGCTGGTAGGGGCTTTGCGGTAGTGGCGAGCGAGATAAAGTCTCTCTCTGACTTAAGCCAAAACGCAGCAAATGACACTACAAATAACTCTGCGGAGATCAAAAAGTACATGGAGGATCTGATGGAGCAGGCGACAAAGCTCACCAATCTGGTCCGCCAGGTGGACGGACGGGTAAGTAATCTCGCAGCAGCCACCCAGGAGATTTCTGCTAGTACAAAGATTGTTGAGGATATGTCAAGACAGATACAGGAGAGACTTCAGACGATTCGAGGCTTGTAAGGAAATATAAACATAGTAAACGGGCACCAGCGTTTCACACGTTGTGGTGCTCGTTTATTTATTATTAAAGTTATTGTTTAACTTATTATTTATAGGAAATTTTCCTTATTCTTTATTCCCTATTCGCGCAAACCATGGGAAGGTCAGCGGCCAAACAGCTCCGGCGAAGAATACCATCAGGAAATACCGCAGGGCGGTGGCAGGGAATTCCGGCATGATCGCCAGCAACGGAGCTTTCAGACCAGCCCTGACAGCAATGATAAGAATGAGGCCAAGTACCACCTTTATCACCTGTGCCCACCAGACAGCCTTCACCTGAAAATGGATATAGCGGTCGTCCAGTACCTTTGCGACGATTAAGCCTACAAGACAGCCCAGCAGCGTGCTGGCATTTTTTGTGCCCTCATAAAGATTCTGGGCGTCGATGTCAGCGGGAAATTCATAAAACGTCACAAATGCCCAATAAGCCACCGAAATCAGCAGTGATAGGAATAAAAAATACCACAGCAGGCAGGGTTTCTGCTCGCTTGCCAGTATTGCCGGGCGCAGGGCGAATGCCAGCGCCAGAGCCAGAATGAAGGAGACTCCTACATCCAGCGGGGTATGGCATCCCAGGTACATCCGGGAGAATGGCACCAGGAGCATCAGGGCAATGGCGGTGATGCGGACTCCTTTCCGCTTTGTCATCAGGGATATACAGGTCATGGTGCCCACGATATTCTGGGTGTGCCCTGACGGAAAGGAATAACCGGTGGCGCCTGCACGGGCGCTTTCCACAATGGTGAAGTCGGGATCCAGCACCCAGGGGCGCGGGATACGAAACCAAAGCTTTAAAAACTGGTTGCATACCGTTCCGAGAAAGCCCACCAGCAAAATATAATATCCATCCCGCTTACTGATGCACCAAAAGACAGTGATGGCTAAAACCATAAAGAATATTTCGGCTCCACAATATGTAATCAAGGACATGATGACTGATATAACAGGTGTGCGGATACTTTCTAATAAACGTAAAAAATCCATGAAAATCCCCCCTATCGGTTTATAGCTATCATTATAGCAAATTTATGTATATGGGGAAACAAAAATTGAAAAGTTTTTGTTTACAATTATATTAAGAAATAATTATAATAAATATGAGAATTGGAATCCAGTACAAATCATATTTATTTTTAAAGGAGGATGGCATATGGATATCGATTTTCATTATTTTGTCGTGAAAACTTTGGCGCGTACGGCTGGTTTTCCTGAAGAGGAAGCGCAGACAATTGCATATTATTCCCAGCAGGTAGACGATTTTACAAAGTGTTTGCCGATGTTGGTAAGACAGGAGCCACCGGCATTTTTTCTTGAGAGCAAGTATGCAAAAAAGATAGGGGAAGAAGTGTGGCAGGTGCTTCCGCATCCTACAGGAATAGATGTGATACAGTCTCTGGAAAAACACTATCGCCATACCACTTTGGCAGCATTTCATTTCCTTCCTGCGAAAACTCTGGCAGAGATAGAAGCAGAGCCAGGATATACCAGAGCGGATTACCGATGTGTGCGTGCGGATGATGCGCGGGCTGAGTTGATTCATCAAATTATGGAACAGGCTGTAGAAGCGGTGCAGGAACAAAAATCCGAGAGAAGTCTGATGCAGCTAGGCATGGCTCTCCACACGTACGCGGATACTTTCGCGCATTGCGGTTATTCAGGGCTGGATGGCTGGGAAAACCGTGCTGTCATAAAAGAGGCATTTAATCAGCAAACGGGAAAGGAAGAGGTATCTCCTCAGGAACGATTTGTTTACAGTACACTGCCCCATATAGGGCACGGGAACGCCGGACATGTTCCGGATATCTGTACCTACCGGATTGATGTGGCAATGTGCAGGGATGAGCAGGATGATACATGTTCACTGCATATCGTGAGGGATAATCTGCAGGAATTTCTGGTCTGTGCAAAAGGAATATTGGAGTATCTCTGCCGGGCTGCTCAGACGAATATATATCAAACTATATCCTGGGAGGATTTCAGGAAAAAACTTGCTGCGGCAATGCAGGTGTCCACAGATGAGGAGAATAAAGAAAAAAAGCTCATAGCCCACTGGAGCACAGTATTTCCTGAGATTCCCTATACATATGATAAGCACCGGCGCCTTTACCTCGGGGATCAAGAGGAAAGACCGTCGGTATCAGCGGACATAGAGGTTCTGGAAGAGGTAGTAGATGAATTTACTTATGATGTGACAGATGCCTTTTATCTGTATAATGAGCTTGCCTATCGCCGGGCAGAGCTGGTGGTTGGAACACCGGATATGCTGACGCAGAACGCACAGATACTGGAGACTGGGGAAATAACGGCTACTGCCGGGGAAAACGCAGTATATGAAGATGAATGGGAACCCCAGACGGAGCTGGGGCTGGCAGTGTACACTGCAGGTTTTGCGTATCATCCCGATAAGGATATTATTTGTTCTACTATGAACAATGTTCAGCGGATGGGTGGATATTGCAAGGGATATGACGAGGCTGCAATAGCAATCAACTCCGTCATTGACAGTGAACCCATCTTTTTCTGTTACGACGGGTTTGAGTGGATGATCGAACTGTGGAAAGGGCAGTATGGCATTGAAACGGGATGTGAGATAGGGATTTATTACAGGGAACAGGATAAGCCGCTCAGCATTGCTGAAAAAACAGTTCTGGGAAAGTTGTATGATTGCGTGCCCGATGAACGTATGCTTGACCTGCGGTTTTGCCTGCTAAATGAGGGACAGGAGTTATTTGCCAGAGATTGGACGAGACATTGGTGGTTGACAGGATTCCATTGGGGGATTCAGACAGAGCCTGAGCAACTGGAGATGAGGTTGGGGATTCGATTCCCAAACCGAGAAATGCAGCAGGCATTCGTGTGCCAAGGGTTAAAAGCACTGTGCTATACTTATGTGGAAACAGATGACTGTTCGGTGGAGTTCTGCTTTTCCAAGCCAATGACACCGCAGCCCGCGGTCCGCGAAAAAATGAGGAAAAGTGTACAGATGATGAATCGTGAGATGGTAAAAACCTATAACAGTTTTCGAGAAAAATATGGGATTCCGTCAAATGATCCCAATGTAATCAATCAGATACTTAATGAGCAGGCGGGTATTGCAGAAAAGAAGCTATTTGAAAAACTAATTCATTTTTACAGCAGGAAATCAACGCTGAAGGATGAAATACAAGCGCATGTTGACTAGCATGGTCAAAAAACAAACTATACATGTGTTTTCGGGGGCATTTCAGGATGAAAATCCGGGATGCCTCCTTTTTTTTGATCATAAAATCAAGTTTATCACATGTGCCGACGGGAAAGTAGATTTAACAGGAATATCCCCCGCCTGTCCACATATATTTGAAAGAAAGGATTAGTGGATTAGGAGGGAGTGACGGTGGAAAATACAATTATTCAGCTTTTTCCTGAGAAACAGCGGGGATTCTGGCGCAGAACAGCCGGCTGTCAGAGGGAAATCCAAGAGATTCGTCTGCGATCCGGACGCCCAATTGTAATTCATAGAGACGGTCGTGAACTGTTCCTTGACAGAGACGGTCAATTTACGGACAGATTATCCGGAGCCATAAGCATAACTGCGGAGGAGCTGGGAGCACTGTTGAGCCATATCTGCCATTATTCCCTTTATGCTTTCGAGGATGAGCTGCGGCAGGGCTTTATCACGGTCAGCGGTGGACACCGGGTGGGGGTGGCAGGACAAGCTGTATTGGAGAATGACGGCAGGATTCGTACTATAAAAAATATTTACTATATGAACATCAGAATCTCCCATGAAATAAAAGGCGCAGCAGATGGTGTGCTGCCTCTGATGTATGGTTCGGGAGGTTTAAAAAGTACACTGCTTTTATCGCCGCCGGGATGCGGCAAGACAACACTGCTTCGTGACCTGATCCGTCAGATTTCCAACGGAAACGCTTATGGTCCGGGGCTGACCGTAGGGGTGGTGGACGAGCGCTCCGAGCTGGCGGGCACCTACTGTGGCATTCCCCAAAATGACTTGGGAATGCGGACAGATGTGTTGGATGCCTGCCCTAAGGCCGCTGGAATGCTTTTGTTGCTTCGGTCTATGTCGCCCCGGGTCATTGCTATTGATGAGCTGGGAAATCGAGAGGAGCTGGAGCATTTAAAGCGCGCTGAAGCCTGCGGTTGTAAGATTCTTGCAACTGCTCACGGGGAGAGCCTGGAGGATCTGGAAAAGCGGTTCGGTGTGGATAGGCAGGGCTGGAAGCAGCTCTTTGATCTGATTGTATTGCTGGGGAAAGAGAATGGTCGTTGTGTAATTAAGCACTGCTTCGAGAGGGAAGAGGTGGGAGCAGGAGATGACAGAAGGAGAGGATGGCATGCTTAAAGGGATTGGGGGTGTGATGATATTCTCAGGCTGTCTGGGGCTTGGATTGTGGTATCGGGAGCAGCTTACTGGACGGATCAGGGCATTGCGGATGTTGTGTGGGATCCTGGATTTACTTACCAGTCAGGTGCGCTATGGCAGAGCAGTGCTCCCGGAATGTTGCCACAATGTGGCGGCTCAACTGGAACCGCCACTTGATCAGGTTTTCCGGACTGTGGCATCAAGGATGCAGGAGAATACGGGAGCTTCTTTTGCCCGGGTATTTCGGGAACAGCTGAACGAACAGCTGGAAGAAATGCCCCTCACACCTGATGATAGGGAAATATTCTTTCAGTTTGTCTCTGAGACGGGCTTTTCAGAAGGACAAATGCAGCTGAGAGTCATGGAGCAGAGCGGGGAGCAGCTGGCGGGAACAGCAAAGCGGCTGGAGAAAGAGAGTGCGGAGAAGTGCAGGATGGCTTTAGGACTTGGCATTATGAGCGGACTGTTATTGATTTTGGTGCTCTGGTAGGAAAAACTACGTTAGAATGCGGAAAGGCATGGGTAAGCTATGGGAATAAGTCTGATTTTTAGAATAGCAGCGGTAGGAATACTGGTGACAATACTCAGCCAGATACTGAAGCACAGTGGGAGGGAGGAGCATGCCTTCCTGATCAGTCTGGCAGGGCTGATTCTGGTGCTGACTTGGATTGTGCCCTATATATATGAACTGTTTCAGACCATACAAACTTTGTTTTCGCTCTAGGGAGGCTTAGTATGGGTGAAATAGTAAGGGTTGGATTTCTGGGGATTGCTGGAGTGCTGCTGGCTGTTCAGTTCAAGAGCCAGAAGCCTGAGTATGCCGTATACATTGGTCTGGGGTTGGGGGTATTGATTTTTGCCTATGCCATTCGGCAGGTAGAAGCGGTCATCGGACAGCTGGACAGAATCAAGGGATATCTTGGCGGTGCGGAGAGTTATCTTTCCATTTTACTGAGGGTTATCGGTATTACTTATATCTGCGAGTTTAGCGCCGGTATCTGTAAGGATGCAGGATACCAGTCAGTGGCAGGGCAACTGGAGATATTGGGAAAGCTGGCCGTCATGTTTGCAGGGCTGCCGGTGTTGTTTGCAGTGATTGAGCAGATTCAGAACTTTATGTGAGAGCGGAGGCCTATCAATATGGTAGATATGGATGTACTCTGGCAGGATTACGGACTGGACAGGCTGGAAGAAGGAATGCAGACTTTGTTTCCACGGAACACACTATCGCTGGATCATCTGATAGCGCAGGTGATGCAGGGGGATATATTGGGAGCGATAGGGGACCTATTCTCTGGAGTGATCACGGATTTTACAGGTCAGCTGACAGGTATGCGCAATGTGTTTGTGTGGCTGCTGGTGCTGGGGATTGTATCTTCCTTGATGACCCATTTTGTGGAGATATTTAACAAACGTCAGGTTGCCGACGTCGGTTTTTATTTTATGTATCTTCTGTTTACTGCGGTACTGTTGAGATGCTTTTTTCTGGCGGCAGACACGGCAGTTGCGGCCTTGGACAATGTGGTGCTTTTCATCCGGCTGATGATTCCGGCATATTTAATTTCTGTGGGGGTGTCCACTGGAACGGTAACTGCTGCAGCTTCCACGGAGATGATGCTTTTGGTCATATACGGGATTCAGAATCTACTGTTGGATGTGCTGGTGCCACTGATATACAGTATGTGTATGATGGTAGTGATCAATGGCGTCTGGGTGGAAGAAAAATTGTCGCTTCTTATCGACCTGCTGGAGAAAGGGATTGGATGGGTACTGAAAGGAGCCATAGGGGTGATAACGGGTTTGAGCATCTTTCAGGCTTTGATCACCCCAATGGTGGATTCCGTAAAAACTTCAACTTTACAACGTATTCTGTCAGCTATTCCCGGAATCGGTAATACGGCGGACGGAGTGGTGGATGTAGTGCTGGGTTCCGCCCTGATGATCAAAAACAGTATTGGTGTGGTACTGTTGCTTTTGTTTCTGGTCATGTGTACAGCGCCCCTGCTTAAGATTGCCGTGATTGCCATAATGTTGAAATGCGCAGCGGCTTTTATGGGGATTGTCAGTGACAAACGGATCACAGCATGCGCCAACCGCACAGGGGACGCGGGACTCCTGCTTTTGCGGACCGTGGGAACAGGTATGCTGCTATTTCTGATTTCCGTTGCAGTGATTACTGCATCCAACCGCGTCATATAAAAAACCGCGTACCTGATTCAACTGTTTGTGAGAGCCGCCTTGGCGGAGAAATGAGGAAAAATGGTCAATTCTTTATTCCAGGCAATCTGCCGGACAGGTATTTTTATGATTTGTGCCCAGGCCATTGTACATTTCAGGCCCCAGGAGTCCTACGAAAAATATTTGAAACTGTTGGTCAGCGTCATGGTGCTTGTTCAGCTTTTTTTCCCATTGGGAAGCTTTCTGGCAGGTGTTGGCGGTGAGGATGTCCGCGGACAACTGGAGAATTTTCGGGAGAGTTTGGAACAGAGTATGGAGGAAGCCAGGCAGCAGGCGGAGGAGACGGATGCACTGTTGGAACAGATGACTTTGGAGGAAGTCCGAAGGCGTATGGAGGAACAGATTGCAGACGTCCAAACACAGGATGAGCAGGATGTGAATTTACAGACTATTATCAGGGAAGACGAGCAAAACAACGAATTGACAGGAGGACAGATTTCAATTGATATGCAGGATATTACAGTGGAGGTCGGTCCTATTGAGCAGATTTTCGGGGAGTGAGTAGGAAAAAGAGAGCAGAAGGAGAGACGGTATGAACAAGAACTGGAAAAACGGATGGAACTGGCGGCAGTGGATAAAGGACAAAGGCCTGGAGAAGTGGTTTCGGCGTGATAACCTAATCATTTTGGTACTGTCCGGTATCCTGCTCTTTATTATAGCTCTGCCCACGGAAAATAAAAATAAAGACAGTTCGACGGATAGAGGTGATAATACTTCGATTGGGTCGGAACTTCCAGAGATAACATCGGGCAGTCAGGAAGGGGTAGAAGTCTCACAAGGTATGACAGATGCAGTCTACGCGGCCTGGCTGGAGCAGCGGTTGACGGAGACACTCGCTCAGGTGGCAGGGGTGGGCGAGGTACGGGTGATGATCACTCTGAGTTCTTCCAGTGAACTGGTGATAGAGCGAGAGAAGCCCGTGACCCGTTCCGCCACAAATGAAGCGGATTCCCAAGGAGGTACTCGCGTGATCAATCAGGTGGAGACCGGGGATTCTGTAGTGTACCGATCGGAAGGGTCTGACAGTGAACCCTATGTGATCAAGACATTGCCCCCTCAGATAGAGGGAGTTTTAGTGGTGGCGGAGGGCGCAGGAAGCACTACGGTCAACCGCACCATCATAACCATTGTCCAGGCACTATTTGACGTTGAATCCCACAAAGTATCGGTGGTCAGAATGGAGACAAAGTAGTAAGCATATCTATATCGGATAGCTCATACAATTAATTAGTAAAACGCAAAGAGAGGAAAAACAAGTGAAAAACCTGATTAAAAAAAACCAGCTTATGATAACTGCCCTTGCGATTATGATTGCTATCGCCGGGTATCTGCAATTTGCAGGCACCAATCTTGAGGATGAATATCTGACAGTAAACGATGATATAGTGTACACAGATAATGCCAGTGCTGTGGGTTCCGGCGGTGTAGTCACAGAGAATTACATAGAAGGGATGCTCTTGGATCTGTCCGACGAAGATCTGCTGGGCGCAGGACTTACAGACATTGAGAGTCTTGACTCTGAGATGGAAGGAAGCTATGTTGGCGATTATTCCGGTCTTGAGTTCACTGAGGTTGGAAAAGATGGGGCACAGACAGGAGATACACCTGATGAGGGAGAAATCCCGGGAGAGGCAGTGTTTACCGCTTCAGGCGATGTGTCTGTAGTGCTCACAGAGGCAAAGCTTCTGAGGGAGCAGACAAGAGCCAGCAACAAGGAGAGACTGTTGGAGATCATCAATAGTACAGGGCTTAGTGATGAGCAGAAGCAGCAGGCGGTGGACAGTCTGATTAAAATGACTGAGATTGCCGAGAAGGAGGCGGCAGCCGAGATTCTTCTGGAGGCAAAGGGATTTACGGATGTGGTAGTCAGCATTAACGGGAATCAGGTGGATGTGGTGGTTAATGCCACGGAGCTGGATGTGGCTATGCAGGCACAGATTGAGGATATTGTGAAGAGGAAGACGGAGATACCGGCGGAGAATATCATTATCAGTACGGTGGTGAGGTAACGCTGTTAAGTGCATTATTATTCTGCAAGTGACGGCAGCGGACGGCGGGTATGCCTGCCACGCGATGCCGTCACTTATGGAAAAACTACGGTTACAAGTGGTAAATATCATTGTCGGCAGGATATTGGCAGGGCAGGTCGTCACTCGCATGGTTAATGTATGTAAAGAAATGCAACAGTAACCATATGGAAATGTAATGGCAAAAAATAGTGTTAATCAAACTATTTTTGTGGTACACTTTACTTAGCCATATGAAAGTTCATGTGAAAGGACAGAAGAATAAATGAAGAGAGTGTTCTTGATTGTATTGGATAGCTTTGGAATTGGAGAGATGGAGGACGCGGCGGCTTACGGTGACGTGAATGTGGACACCTTAAGAAGCGTGTCCTCAAGTCCGTTTTTTTGTCTGCCTAATTTAAAAAGGCTGGGGTTATTTCAGATTGAAGGCGTTGAAGTGGGAGAGAAGGATGGGGAGACCGAGGGTGTTGTGGCACGGATGGCGGAGGCTTCCAAGGGTAAGGACACTACCATCGGTCACTGGGAGATTGCAGGAGTGTACTCGCCAAAGCCGCTGCCCACTTATCCAAATGGTTTTCCAGAGGAGGTGCTTGAGCCTTTCCGGGAAAAGACTGGGCGAGGGGTGCTTTGCAATCTGCCTTATTCCGGCACCCAGGTGATTCAGGAGTATGGCGATGCTCATATGAAGACTGGAGATCTGATTGTCTATACCTCTGCTGACAGTGTGTTTCAGATAGCGGCTCACGAGGAGATCGTGCCTCTGGAGCAGCTTTATGAGTACTGCCGTATTGCCCGGGATATCCTGCAGGGAGAGCATGGTGTGGGAAGAGTGATTGCACGTCCCTTTATCGGCCCCTGCGGAGGTCCGTATACAAGAACCTCTCATCGACATGACTTTTCCCTGCTGCCTCCGAAGGTTACCATGCTGGATCAGCTGAAGGAAGCGGGAAAGGATGTGATCGCTGTTGGTAAGATACAGGATATTTTTGTGGGAAAAGGAATAACAGAATATGTCTACACCGGCGGAAATGAAGAAGGCATTGAGAGAACCCTGGAATATCTGGATAAGGATTTCGAGGGCCTATGCTTTGTGAACCTGGTGGATTACGATATGCTTTACGGGCACCGCAGGGATGTGGACGGTTACGCGAAGGCTTTATCTTATTTCGATGAAAGACTTCCTGAAATTATGGGTAAAATGAGAGAGGATGATGTACTGATGCTCACGGCTGACCACGGCTGTGATCCCGCTTACAAGGCTACCACGGACCACACCAGAGAGTATACACCATTCCTTATGTACGGCAAGAAAATTATGCCACGGAATCTGGGAACACGGAAAACCTTTGCAGATATAGGGGCAACTGTGTTACAATACTTTGGTATTATGCCTGTCTTTGAAGGAGAGGGCATGTTGGAGGATTGAAAAGCATGAGTAATCATACGGAAGAGATTAACCGCCGGCGCACTTTTGCCATAATTTCACATCCGGATGCGGGCAAGACCACACTGACTGAGAAATTTCTGCTCTATGGAGGTGCCATCAACCTGGCAGGCAGTGTAAAGGGAAAAGCCACGGCGAGACATGCTGTATCAGACTGGATGGAGATTGAGAAGGAGAGAGGTATCTCTGTTACTTCTTCAGTACTTCAGTTTGAGTACGACGGCTACTGTATTAATATATTGGATACCCCGGGGCATCAGGATTTCTCCGAGGACACTTACCGTACCCTGATGGCGGCTGATTCCGCTGTCATGGTCATCGATGCGTCCAAAGGAGTGGAGGCTCAGACCAGAAAGCTGTTCAAGGTCTGTGTCATGCGGAAGATTCCCATTTTTACCTTTATTAACAAGATGGACCGGGATGCCAATGACACTTTCGACCTGTTAGATGATATCGAAAAAGAACTGGGAATCGCCACCTGCCCTGTAAACTGGCCCATAGGTTCCGGAAAGGGTTTTAAGGGTGTCTACGACAGAGAGAAAAAGTGCGTGATTTCTTACTCAGATACGGAAAAAGGAACAAAGGAGGGCACCGCCACAGAAATTCCGGTGCAGGATGAGGACAATCTCAGGCAGATGATCGGTGAGGAAGCTGCGGACAAGCTTCTGGAGGAGATTGAACTTTTGGATGGTGCCAGCGCTGAGTTTGATCTGGAGTTGGTGCAGAAGGGAGAGTTGACTCCGGTGTGCTTCGGCTCAGCCTTGACAAATTTTGGCGTGGAGATATTTTTAAAGCACTTCCTGGAGATGACGACGACTCCCCTTCCGCGAAAAGCTGACATTGGCCTTATTGATCCGACAGAGCATGAATTCAGTGCTTTTGTGTTCAAGATTCAAGCGAATATGAATAAGGCTCACAGGGACAGGATTGCTTTTATGCGCATTTGTTCGGGAAAATTTGATGCCCAGATGGAGGTGCGCCATGTCCAGGGGAATAAGGTCATGCGTCTTTCCCAGCCTCAGCAGATCATGGCGGACGAGAGAAAGATTTTGAATGAGGCTTATGCCGGAGATATTATTGGTGTGTTCGACCCGGGTATCTTTTCCATCGGTGATACCCTCTGCATGCCGAAGGAAAAATTCCAGTACGAGGGCATTCCTACTTTTGCACCGGAGCATTTTGCCAGAGTACGCCAGATGGATACCATGAAACGGAAACAGTTTGTGAAGGGAATCGAGCAGATTGCCCAGGAGGGCGCAATCCAGATTTTCCAGGAATTCAACACAGGACTGGAAGAAATTATCGTGGGTGTGGTGGGTGTTCTGCAGTTTGATGTGCTGAAATACAGACTTGAAAATGAGTACAATGTAGAAATCCGCCTGGAGAATCTGCCCTATGAACATATCCGCTGGATTGAGAATAAGGATGAGGTGGATATTGCAAAGCTTACAGGCACCTCCGATATGAAGAAAGTAAAGGATATGAAGGGAAATCCCTTGCTATTGTTTGTGAATGCCTGGAGTATCGGAATGACCATGGATCGAAACAAAGGGCTGGTACTGGCAGAGTTCAGCAGGAACTAGAGTATTAATGGGAGCGGGAGCGTTTGATGAAGAGAAAGCTGATGAAGAGAAAGCTTCATAATAAAATATGCTGCCTGTTTCTTTTGCTGTGTTTGTTCTTAAGCGGGTGCGCCAATGTTCTGACAGAGCAGGAGGATGAAGAGCCGGGACGGGAAGCAGAACAGATTCAGGCTGTGTCAGGTCAGGTACCGGACCCAGTTTTGGCGTTGGAACCGGGGGCTGAACTTGAGCTGCATACCTTGGAGGAATTTTCCTTTCTCGAGGAAGGAAGCAGCTTTGCTTACAAGAATTTAAGCGATGCGGAAAAAATATGGTATCGTGATATGGAACAGATTCTGGGCAGTTATGGCACGGAGATAGAGCTGTCGGGCGCAGCCCTGGAAGCTGGGCTCAATGAGACATATATCGACAGGATCTTTCAGTGCGTACTGAATGACCATCCGGAACTCTTTTATGTGGAGGGTTATTCCTACACCAAATATACCAGATATGGACGGGAGGATGAGATTCTGTCCATTGACTTTTCGGGCAGATACAGTGTTGACTATGAGACTGCTAAGCAGCGTTACATACGGATTCAGAAGGCGGTGACAGAGATTTTGTCAGGTATTTCCGACAGCGCTGACCAGTATGAAAAGGTGAAGTATGTGTACGATACAGTGATTCGGGAGACAGATTATCAGTTGGATTCAGCAGATAATCAGAACATTTATTCCGTCTTCGTGAACCATCTGTCCGTATGCCAGGGATATGCCAAGGCTACCCAGTATCTCCTGAACCGGCTGGGTATGGAGTGTGCGCTTGTACTGGGGCAGGTACAGACGGGAGAGGGGCATGCGTGGAATTTAGTCAACATAGATGGCAGCTATTATTATGTGGATACCACCTGGGGCGATGTCTCCTACAAGTCGGAAGAGGATTCTGTCGAGGATCAACATACCATGCCGGAGATTAATTATGATTATTTGAATGTTACTACAGCGGAACTGCTGAGGACTCATACTTTGAATCAGGACCAATTAATGCCGGAGTGCATTGCTGTTGACGCGAATTATTATGTCCGGGAAGGAGCATTATTTTTTGATTATGACAGAGAGCAGATGAGCGCGCTTTTTCAACGGGCCCTGGAAGAGGATCGGGTAGATGTAACGATAAAGTGTGCCAGCCAGGAGTGCTATGATAAAATTTTTAACGCTCTTGTAGAGCAGGCGGAGATATTTGACTATCTTACCGGAAACGATATGAAAGTAGTCTATTCTCGAAATGATATACAATTGTCTCTGACATTTTGGGTGACAAATGAGTGATGGATATGGTATACTGTTTGCACAGTGTATTTGGCGAATCTTACCAATAAAGGAGCATAGAAAAATGGGAAAGAGAATAGAAAAAAGACCTGTAAAGAATCTGGAGAAGATTGTTGCCGGGGAGCACAACTCCGTAGTCCTTAAGGACGAGAAGGATGTGGGAGTGGTGCAGATAGCCGACGATGTGGTGGCGATGATTGCCTCTCTGGCCACAACTGAAGTGGAGGGTGTCAGCTCCATGGCCGGCAACATCACCAACGAGTTGATGAGTAAGGTCGGCATGAAGAAGTTGACCAAGGGTGTGAAGGTGGATGTACTGGAAAACAATGTGACTGTGGACTTGGCCGTGACCATGGAGTACGGCTACAACATCCCCGCTACCTGCCAGCAGGTACAGACTAAGGTGAAAGCAGCCATTGAGAATATGACAGGACTTACCTGTACCGATGTGAATATCCGCATTGCAGGTATTAAGGTAAAAGCCTAAAAAATTGCGGAAGGAAGCACAGGCACAAATGGGAAGACATGAGCAGAGAGAGCAGGTATTCATGCTTTTATTCCGCGTGGAGTTTCATGATCCTGCGGATATGCCCGAGCAGATAAAGCTTTTTTTTGAGGATAATGAGGTCGTGGATTCGGAGAAGGATATGGATTATATCCGCTCCAGATGTCAGGCAGTCCGAGAAAGGCTGCCGGAGATAGACAGACTGATCAACGAGAATACGGAAGGTTGGGACACTGCCCGCATGGGCAAGGTGGAGCTTGCAGTCCTTCGCCTGGGAGTGTATGAGATGCGCTTTGACGATGACATTCCCGATGGCGTTGCTATCGACGAGGCGGTAGAGATTGCCAAGAAATATGGGCAAGAGAATTCCGGCGGTTTCGTCAATGCGATTCTGGCTAAAATAATAAAGCTGGGTGATTGATATTCGAAGTGTATATACAGTAGGACAATTGAATTCTTATATCAAGAATATGTTCACGCAGGATTACCTGCTTCAGAATCTCCTTGTAAAAGGGGAGGTCAGCAACTGCAAGTATCACTCCTCCGGACATATTTATTTTACTTTAAAGGACCCTAAGGGTACAATCAGCTGCGTCATGTTCGCAGGCAGCCGTTCGGGTCTTTCTTTTCGTCTGTCCGAGGGACAACAGGTAATTGTAGGAGGTTCTGTGGATGTATATGAGCGGGATGGAAAGTACCAGCTCTACGCAAAACAGATTCTGCTGGACGGAAACGGACTTCTCTATGAGAGATATGAACAGCTGAAGCGGGAGCTGGAAGAAACAGGTATGTTTGCCCAGGAGTACAAACGGCCCATTCCCCGTTATATCAAGATACTGGGAGTAGTCACAGCTTCCACGGGAGCTGCGGTCAGGGATATCATCCAGATTGCCGGCCGACGAAATCCCTATGTACAGATCATCCTCTACCCAGCGATCGTTCAGGGGGAGGCGGCGGTTCCCAGTATTGTGAACGGTATTCATGCCTTGGAGCAGATCGGAGTGGACGTGATGATCGTGGGCCGGGGCGGTGGATCTATTGAGGATCTGTGGGCTTTTAATGAGAGAGAGGTGGCGGAGGCGGTGTTCCAATGCTCTGTGCCGATCATATCCGCCGTGGGCCATGAGACAGATACCACCATTATTGATTTTGTGTCCGATCTGCGGGCCCCCACGCCCTCTGCCGCTGCGGAACTGGCTGTGGCAGACATACGGGAAATCCTGGGAGAGCTGGCGGATTATCGGGAGGATTTGAATCGCGCTATGGACAGGCTGTTGCGTGAAAAGCGCTCTCAGGTAGAACATTTAAGCTTACGGCTGAAAGCGGCAAGCCCAGGCAGCCGAATTCGTGAAAAACGTATGCTGGTTTTATCTGCAGAAGAAAAGCTTCAGGTAAGAATGCAACACATTTTAGAGATGAGACGTCACAGACTGGCTCTCTATATTGAGCGATTGAAAGGGATTTCTCCAATAGAGAAGCTTAATAGTGGATATTCCTACGTTTCAGACGCGACGGGAACCAATATTCGTTCAGTCGGTCAGGTAAAGCTGGGACAGGCTTTGACTATACGGGTCAGTGATGGGGAGATAGGTGCTGTGGTAGAGAATGTTTTGTTAGATAAGTAGTATCAGTGGTTATTTTGAAGTTAGGTGGTTTTTCCACAAGTGACGGCAGCGTGCAGCAGGTATACCCATGCAGTTCGCTCAGCGCTCACTGTCGCGGCTTATCTACGCTCCGATCCGGTCGGTGCTAAGCGAGCGCCGCTGAATTGTTTGCATGGATATACCTGCCGCCCGCTGCCTGGATACTGGCTGCAGGAAATATGTGTGACACTTAGCTATATATAGCAGGAAAAGAGGAAAATATGAGCGACAAACAACAGGATTTCACATTGGAGGAGAATTTTGAGCGCCTTGAGGAAACCATTGGGTGCCTTGAGCAGGAGGATCTCCCTCTGGAGGATGCTTTTAAGGCTTATACTCTCGGGATGCAGATTCTGAAACAATGCAATGACCAGATCGACAGGGTGGAAAAGCAGGTGCTTAAGCTTGGCGAGATGGGAGAATTGGAGGAACTGGACCATGGAGAAACAGGAATTTAATGATTTATTGCAGGTTAAAACAAAAGAACTGGATCGGATCATTCAGGGTTTTCTGCCACCGGAAGAGGGCTGGCAGAAGACGGTGATACGGGCTATGAATTATAGCGTCCGGGCAGGAGGAAAGAGGCTGCGCCCAATGCTGATGTTGGAGTCCTATCGGATGTTCGGAGGAAAAGGAACGGAAATCGAGCCCTTTCTGGCTGCCATTGAAATGATCCACACATACTCTCTGGTTCATGACGACCTGCCTGCCATGGATAACGACGAGTACCGCAGAGGACAGGAGACTACATGGAAGGTTTACGGTGAGGCAATGGCAATTCTCGCAGGAGACGGTCTTCTGAACTATGCTTTTGAAACTGCACTGAAGGCATTTGACAGGGTGGACAAAACAGATCCGGAGGCTTTGAAAAGAGTGGCAGATGCTCTTGCTGTGCTGGCACGGGAGGCTGGGATCTACGGCATGATCGGTGGTCAGACCGTAGATATAGAAGCGGAGACCCAGCCTGAACCGGTGACGGAAGCGCAGCTGACCTTCATTCATGAGTGCAAGACAGGAGCCCTGATCGTGGCATCCATGAAGGTGGGTGCAATTTTGGCAGGCGCTTCGAAGGAACAGCTCCGCACCTTGGAAAAATGCGCAGAGGATATCGGTATGGCCTTTCAGATTCAGGATGATATCTTGGATGTGGTAGGTGACAGCAAGGAGCTTGGAAAGCCTGTGGGAAGTGATGAGGAAAATCACAAGCAGACTTATGTGACGCTTTACGGACTGGAAGAGGCAAAAAGATTGGTGGAAACATTGTCGGAGGAAGCTGTGGAAGTCTATTTAAAAAGCATTGATGGAGAGCATGAGTTTTTGGAGCAGCTTATTCTGATGTTGTCAGGCAGACGCAAATAGGGGATAAATCTATGCTGTTAGAAAGCATTAAGCAGGTAAATGACATTAAGAAAATAAAGCGTGAGGATTATGACAGACTGGCTCAGGAAATCCGCGATTTTCTGATTCAGAAGATCAGTGTTACCGGTGGCCATCTGGGATCTAATTTGGGAGCAGTGGAACTGACCATGGCATTACATTTGGCGTTGAACCTGCCGGAGGATAAAATTATTTGGGATGTTGGTCACCAGTCCTATACTCACAAGATTCTCACCGGCCGACGGGACGGGTTTGATCATCTTCGCCAATTTCATGGCCTCAGCGGTTTTCCAAAGAGAAAAGAAAGCGACTGCGATGTGTTTGATACCGGGCACAGTTCCACCTCTATCTCTGCGGGTCTGGGCCTTGTGAAAGCAAGAGATCTGAAGGGGGAAAAGAACACTGTGATCTCCGTCATCGGCGACGGCTCCATGACGGGCGGCATGGCTTATGAGGCACTGAACAATGCATCCCAGTTAGAGACCAACTTTATCATTATTTTGAACGATAACAATATGTCGATCTCTGAGAATGTTGGGGGTGTGTCGGCATATCTGAACAATATCCGCACTGCGACAGGTTATCTGGATCTGAAGGAAGGCATTTACAATGCCCTGCGCAATACAAAGCGGGGTGGAGACAGCACAATCCGCAGCATTCGAAGGGCAAAGAACAGCTTCAAGCAGCTGGTGATTCCCGGTATGTTTTATGAAGATATGGGGATTACCTACTTAGGACCTGTGGATGGACATGATATAAACGCCATGATCCGGGTGATAAACGAAGCGAAGCGGGTAAAGGGTGCGGTGCTGATTCACGCGCAGACCCAAAAAGGTAAGGGCTATCTGCCGGCGGAACGTCATCCCGCCAGATTTCATGGGGCGGAGCCTTTTGATATTGAGACTGGAATCCCCTCCCATCCCAGGACAGTTGCCAATTATACGGATATTTTTTCGACTGTCATGTGCAAGCTGGGTGCAAGGGATGAGCGAATCGTGGCCATCACAGCTGCCATGCCGGATGGAACGGGCTTGAAACGGTTTCACAACATGTATCCCGACCGTTTTTTTGATGTTGGAATAGCAGAAGAGCATGCAGTGACTTTTGCTGCAGGATTGGCGGCAGGTGGATTAAGACCCATTGTGGCGGTGTATTCCTCCTTTTTACAAAGGGCTTACGACCAGATTCTCCACGATGTGTGTATTCAAAACCTGCCGGTGGTATTCGCCATAGACCGGGCAGGATTGGTGGGCAGCGACGGTGAGACCCACCAGGGTATTTTCGACCTTACATATCTTTCCGGTATTCCTAACATGCATGTTTGTGCACCAAAGAACAAGTGGGAACTGTCGGATATGATGAAATTTGCGGTAAATTTATCCGCCCCCATTGCCATCCGTTATCCCAGGGGCACAGCTTATGCGGGATTAAAAGAATACAGGATGCCCGTGGAGTTGGGAAAGGCAGAGTGGATTTACAAGGAGTGGGAGATTGCGCTCTTTGCGGTGGGCAGTATGGTGAAGACTGCTGAGAGTGTCAGAGAAACGCTGAAGGCAAGGGGTTATGGAGTCAGTCTGATCAATGCCCGGTTTGTCAAGCCCATGGATGAGGATGCCATCAGGGAGGCATGTAAAGATCATGCTCTGATTGTGACAATGGAGGAGAATGTGAGAAGCGGTGGCTACGGAGAGAGAGTTCTGGACTTTATGAACAGAAACGGTCTTCAGAACAGCTGCCTAAACATCTGTATTCCCGATGCTTATGTGGAGCACGGCAACGTGGAACTATTAAAACAGGAAATCGGGATAGATGCAGTCAGTATCACCCGGCGGATCTGCGATCTTTTTGAGAATAAAAAGGGTTAAGTCAGTATGAAGAAACGTTTAGACGTACTCCTTGTAGAGCAGGGCTATGCGGAGTCCAGGGAGAAGGCCAGAGCCATCATTATGTCCGGCAATGTCTATGTGAACGGTCAGAAGGAGGATAAAGCCGGAACTTCCTTTCAGGAGGAAGGTCTTTTGCTGGAGGTCAGGGGAAATACCTTGAAATACGTAAGCCGGGGCGGGTTGAAGCTGGAGAAGGCAGTGGAGAAGTGGCCTCTTCCTCTGGAAGGCAGCGTGTGTATGGATATTGGCGCTTCAACAGGTGGATTCACTGACTGTATGCTGCAAAACGGTGCGTCAAAAGTTTATTCCGTGGATGTGGGGAGAGGGCAGCTTGCCTGGAAACTGCGGAACCACGAGAGAGTAGTCTGCATGGAACAGACCAACTTCCGACATATGCTCCGGGAGGATATTGAGGAAGATTTGGATTTTGCCAGCGTGGATGTATCTTTCATCTCCCTGACCAAAATTCTGATTCCGGCCAGAAACCTGTTAAAGTGCGGCGGGGAGATGGTATGCCTTGTGAAGCCGCAGTTTGAAGCAGGCAGGGAAAAAGTGGGAAAGAACGGCGTGGTGAGGGAACCCGGTGTTCATCGGGAGGTTATCGCAAAGATTGTGGACTTTGCAGACAGTATTGGGTTTGACGTACTGGATGTTGACTATTCTCCCATCAAAGGACCGGAGGGCAACATCGAATATCTGCTGCATCTGCGAAAAGAGAAGGAGCCGGAGGAGTCAGTGCTTCAATTATCGGAGGCTGATGCCGAGGATAAGCTCCGGGAGATGATTCAGGCAAAAAGCGGGCTGTCGCACACATCTTTGTGGGAGCAGCGCATCCGGGAGACAGTGGAGCTATCCCATAATGTATAATTTTTATGAAGGGAAGGAAGCATGAAGCATTTTCTGATATACACTAATACGCATAAGGATAAGAATCTGAAGAACACCAGACATATCAAGGAATATCTGGAGACTAAAGGCCAGAAGGTCACTGTTTGGGCGGACGAGAGCCGCTGGCAGGAGAAACAAAAAAATGCGGGCAGGGATGACATTCCCGAGGGAATTCCCGTAGATGTGGACTGTATGATTGTTCTGGGAGGCGACGGAACGGTGCTTCAGGCAGCCAGGGAGACCAAGCGCCTGCATATCCCCATCATCGGAGTAAATCTGGGAACGCTGGGCTATATGACGGAGATTGAGCCTGAAGGGCTTGAAGAAGCTTTGGACAGGTTGATCGCAGGAGACTATCAGCAGGAAAGCCGAATGATGCTGAACGGAAAAGCTTTTCTGGCGAATGGCAGGACGGAGGAAGGCTGGGCTCTTAACGATATTGTCATCTCCAGGAGCGGTTCCTTGCAGATCATCAAGTTTATCATCTATGTGAATGGTCAGTTCCTCCACGATTACGATGCGGACGGTGTTATTGTGACCACGCCCACAGGTTCAACCGGCTATAATCTGTCAGCCGGCGGTCCGCTGGTGGAGCCCAAGGCAAGGCTTATCATGGTGACTCCCATCTGTCCCCATACCTTGAATCAGAGAAGCATCATCCTGTCACCGGAGGACATTATCGAGATTGAAATTCCCCAGGGCAGAGAGGGAAGAGTACAGACCCTGGAAGCAAACTTTGATGGAAGTCATGTAATTCCTCTGCGGACAGGAGACCGGATCCGCATTGTGAAGTCTGAAAAGAGCACGGAGTTTATTCAGTTGAACCGAGTGAGTTTTTTGGAAGTGCTTCATAAAAAGATGGCAGATTGATTGTTGGGGGAATAAATATGAAAAAACAACGACAAGACAGCATCCTGGATCTTATCCGAAAGGTGGATGTAGACACACAGGAAGAACTGGCAGAAATGTTGCGGCAGCGTGGTTTTAAGGTGACTCAGGCCACCGTGTCCAGAGATATCAGAGAACTGGAACTGTCCAAGGTATCCACGCCTGACGGCAGACAGAAATATGTGCAGCTGCCACAGAACAGTCCACAGATGGAGGAGCGGTATATAAGAGTACTGAGGGACGGGTTTGTAGGCATGGATGTAGCACAGAACCTGCTGGTGATTCGAACGGCATCGGGGATGGCTATGGCTGTGGCCGCCACACTGGACAGCTTAAGCCTGCCGGAAGTGGTGGGCTGTATCGCCGGCGATGATACGATTTTCGTAGCAGCCAGGAGCCGGGAGGAGGCAGCTGCGTTGTCGGAGAAGCTGACGGAGCTGCTGGACAGATAGTGGACTTGTCTATTCACCGACAGTAAGCAAAATTGCGCATGGGCAGCGCACACTCTGTCTCGCATGGGCAGCCAGGCAGGGCAAGGAGAAGGCATAGAGCCGCAAAAGCGGCAGAATGTGAGGAAGAATGCTTCAAAGTTTACATGTGAAAAATCTAGCGCTGATGGAAGAGACAGAGGTGGAGTTCGGGCCGGGCTTGAACATTCTCACCGGCGAGACAGGCGCAGGAAAGTCCCTGTTGATCGGCAGCGTGAATCTGGCGCTGGGAGGAAAGTTCGAGAAAGAGATGCTGCGGAAGGGCGCGGAGAGCGCTCTTGTAGAGTTGATCTTTGCAGAGGACAATCCAAAGATCAGAGAGCTGCTATTACAGATGGAATTGGAGCCCCAGGAGGACGGTACACTTATCATCAGCAGGAAGATGCAGGTGGGAAAGAGTACTTGTCGAATTAATGGAGAGACCGTCACTGCCAAGCAGGTGAAGGAGCTGGCGGAGGTTCTGATCGACATCCACGGCCAGCACGAGCATCAGTCACTATTGCATAAGAAGAACCATATGGAGATTCTTGACGGATACTGTGGAGAAGGATTTCTGTTTGCTTCGGAAGAAGTGGAACAGCTTTACAGGCAGTGCAGGGAATTGCGCAGGGAGCTGGAAGCCGAGACCATGGACGAAGCGGCAAAGGCTAAAGAGCAGGCGCTGGCAGAGTTTGAATGGCAGGAGATTGAACAGGCAAAACTGGTTGTCGGGGAGGACGAGGAGCTGGAGCAGCGCTACCGGCTGATGGTAAATGGCAAGCGGATCATGGAAGGACTGACGGAAAGCTACCAGCATACCGGCGGGGACTTTGAGAGTGGTGCAAGCGGAGCGTTGAGCCGTGCCCTGCGCGCCTTGAGGGGTGTTTCCATGTACGATGACAGACTGGGGGAACTTGAAGGGCAGTTGGCGGAGATTGATAACCTTCTGTCAGACTATAACCGGGATCTGTCGGAGTATATGGAAGATTGCGAGTTTGACGGGGAAGATTTCACACAGGTGGAGGAGAGGTTAAATACCTTGAATCATCTGAAGGGAAAGTACGGAAATACTCTCCAGGAGGTAATCCGGTATGGGGAAGAGCGGCATCAGCTGCTGGAAAAGCTGACGGATTACGATGCTTATATGGAAAAATTGAAATGCAAGCTGGATGAGTCGGAACAGTTGCTTCTGGATGCCTGCAAACGGCTGTCTGACATTCGAAGCAGGAATGCTGCTATCCTGGCAGAGCAGCTGAAGGGAGCGCTAAAGCAGTTAAATTTTGCGGCGGTGGAGTTTGAGATCGAAGTACGGCCAGAGCAGACAGTCACAGCCCGGGGATACGACGAGGTGGAGTTTTTGATTTCCACAAACCCCGGAGAGAGTGTAATGCCATTAAGCCAGGTAGCCAGTGGCGGTGAGCTGTCCAGAGTCATGCTGGCAATCAAGACGGTGCTGGCGGAACGGGATGTGATCGGTACGCTGATTTTTGACGAAATCGACGCAGGAATCAGCGGCAGGACAGCTTGGAAAGTCTCTGAACAGCTGGACACCGTGGCCAGGAGCACCCAGGTGCTGTGCATTACTCACTTGCCACAGATAGCAGCCATGGCGGACCGGCATTTCGTCATCGAAAAGAGCAGCACGGAGGACAATACCATCACGGACATTCGCCCCATAGAGGGAGAGGAGAGTCTGGGAGAATTGGCAAGGCTTCTCGGCAGCGATACTCTTACGGAAGCTGCTCTGTCCAATGCCCGCGAGATGCGCTCACAAGCTTTGATACACAAAAAAGTCAAATGAATAAATTGGATGATAGAAACAATTAAATAAAGGTTTAAAAAGTACACACTCTGTTAAGAATACATGTAGATACAGTTCAGCCAGATTTAACCGTTTTGCGAATGGCGCGTGCTGAACGGCAAGGGCAAAGTAAAATAAAATTCAGGGAGTGTGTACAATGAGACAGCAATCAGACAGTGACGGACAGATTAAGGAGCAGGCAGGACGCGACGTTGTTATCCTGCTGCAAAATTGGAAGAAAAGGACGAGGCGCCTGAAAATTTATCGGTTCAGTCTCTGTTTTGCTTTGTTATTCAGCTGTACGGCACTGACGGCCATACTCTATTATCAGATAGACAACAGTATTCCATCGGTTCTTAACGTACGGGCTGATCAGGAGCAGTCTTTTTATCTGGGAGTACCCGCCGCAGCTGAGATTGTCAGCGTAAGCGAAACCGGTGAGAGCAATATCCCGGCGGGTTCCCTGGAAATTGACCTAAGCAAGCCGGTGACTATGAGGACAGCGCAGGAGTCCAGCTATCGGATGCTGGTGAAACTATTTGGATTTCTGCCCTTTAAAGAGGTGGACATCCAGGTCATTCAGGATCAGGAGTTGATTCCTGTAGGTGCGCCAATCGGTATTTATGTAAAAACGGACGGAGTGCTGGTAATCGGCACGGGAGAGTTTCAGGGGCTTGACGGTGTCACTTATTCGCCCTGTCGGTATATACTGAAATCAGGTGACTATATCCGCTATGTTGACGGTGAAAGTGTTACTGAGAAAGAGAAATTTATCCGTTGTATTGAGGAGAGCAATGGTAGGACGGTGATCCTGACTTTAGAGCGAAATGGCGAAACCATGGATGTCAGCGTGACTCCGGTGAAGGATGCAAGCGGTAATTACAAGATTGGCGTATGGGTTCGCGACAATGCCCAGGGCGTTGGAACGATGACTTATATTGACTGCAAAGGAAACTTTGGGGCACTGGGCCATGGTATTAACGACGTCGACACCAGTACTCTGATGCAGATGGAGGGCGGATCGCTCTATCAGACAGACATTGTGGACATCAAAAAAGGTACGGACGGTAATCCCGGAGAGATGACAGGCATGATAGTGTATTCTGACGACAATATTCTGGGAGCGATTACCAGTAACAGTAACAAGGGAATCTTTGGAGTATGCAATGAGAAAGCTCTGTCCTTGGGGGTAGAAGATGCTCTTCCTATTGGTCTTAAGCAGGAGATCGTAAAAGGACCGGCACAGATTCTTTGCACTGTTGAAGATGAAACCAAATACTATGATGTGGAAATAATAGCAATACATTTAGATCACGACAATGTAAATCGGGGGATTGAGTTGAAGGTAACTGATCCGGAGCTTTTGGAAATTACAGGCGGTATTGTCCAGGGAATGAGCGGTAGTCCTATTATCCAGAGCGGAAGGATTATCGGCGCTGTTACACATGTACTGGTTCAGGACAGTACGAGAGGGTACGGGATATTTATTGAAACGATGCTGGATCATTGAATGCTTAATGCAAGCGAATAGCGGATAGGAAAATGGTGGTGATTTCTAATGACGGGTGTAAAAATCCGATAATTGAGGTAATTGCAGGAAAATCATTCAAAAATATGGACTTTTTAAAGCACATCACTTATAATATGAAATGGTGGAATTTTTACGGGAATTTCATCATAGGAATGGCATATACGGTCTGTCTTACATTATTTGCCTTAATAAAAATACCTTTTTTACACGGAAAGAGGTTCGGATAACAGAGCTAATTGAACTTTGTGAAATGTACGGACTCAAGAGGAGAAGAAGATGCCGGGAAATCATACGGGTAAACCGTTTCATACAAGAAAAAATAATACAGAACTAATACCAGTAGAAAAAACAAAAAGAGTCATTAAAGTAGATAGCAGAAAAAACAGAAAAAGAAGAAGAAGAGTCAAAATGGTAGGATACATCTTTTGTGTCCTGCCAATCTTGCTTGTGATAAGTGCCGCTGTTGCATTCATTCTGTATCAAACGAAAATATCGAGAATACAAAAAATGGTGGATAATGCCATACCCGAGCTTCGGGAGAATGAAGATGGAACCTTTGAATTAAGCTGGTCCGGTCTGGAAGATGCAGGTGCGGATTTCTATTACATAGATGTCGGCACGCTGGAATTATTCAGTGAGAATGGGAAAAAAACCTTCTTTAGCGGATACGTTGAGGATGTTTCCTGCAAACTGCCGGAATTGCCTACAGATGAAGGCCTGGTTCTTGAGATGGAACTTATCAAAAGATACACTGTGCAGGGAAAAGAGCACACGTATAAGATGGCCTCAATCCAACGTTATTTTTACATTCGGGATCCCCTGATCAAAAAGGTAAATTGGGAAGTTGATCCGGATAAAGGAACAGCTTACATAAATTTGGATTTTCAGAGTGCCAACAGCTGCAGCATTTATGTTACGGAGCAAAACGGCGAAAAAAGGTTTTTGAGGACTGTAGATGACAGCAGTCTAGAACTGAACTTGAAAGAAGAGGAAGAACTGTGGATACCCACGCCCGGGAATCCCTGCATATTAACATTTGTGCCCGGTAACTGTGTAAACGGCATGGCTCTCTACGGCGGTAATGCAAAAGAGATGACCCTTTCATGGGAAGAGTTTGCCGCTCGCGATATTCATCTGTCGGTGGAGGTTGTAGATGGATGTGTGTGCTATTTGGAGTGGGACAAAGTGGACTGCGATTTCTATGAGATCCAGATGATGAACAAAGAAACTGGCGTTTGGAAATCAGTCAAAACAGTCACCAGGCAGGACGATTGTACATATGTTTCTCCCCGTCTGAGTCCGGGAGCAGGTTATTCCTTCCGTGTTGCTGCAGTGTTGGAAGATTATGCAGCGGTTTCGGAAGTGTGTGAATGTGAAATAGAAGTCACCCCGTTATATTGCACTATTTGGCCGGTCAAAGACCTGAGAGCATACAGTGATGCAGCAAAAAGTAAAGTGGTGGGCGAAGTAAAGACTTTGGATGCTCACTCTGTAGTCGAGGTGCAGAACAATATGTTCGGCATCTATATGAATGGCGAAAAATGTTATATAGACAGTAATTATTGCATGATCAATCTGCCGGAATATGTGGGATACCTGTGCAACTATGACATTACGAACAGTTACGATTCTATTTTTATGGCGCATGGCTTTGAAATATCAGGTCTGACGGGAAAAGTCATCAAAGGATATGAAAATGTGTGCCTAATAGATAACAGCTTTTTGGTTCCGCTGCTCTATCCCACTGCCAGAAAGCTGGAGACAGCTATAGAAAATGCAAAAGAAAACGGTTACAAGCTGAAGATCTACGATGCGTTTCGTCCCCACAATGCCTCTGTTTCCATGTACCAGACGGCAACATCGATTCAGTATTCGACGCTGCCGGAGAGTACTTATTACGGGGATGACCCGGGTGTTGTGCTCTATATACGTGAGACGGATGAGAACGGCGTGGTATACGAGAGGCGTAAAACTTATTGGGAATTGATGGTCGGCAATACTAGTTTTTCCATGGGCAGTTTCCTCAATGCGGGTATTTCCAGACATAATCTCGGTGTGGCGATGGATTTGACATTTGAGAATCTGGATACCGGATATGAGTTGGTGATGCAGACGGATATGCATGACCTGAGCCAGTATTCCGCACGGGCTCAAAATAACTCATATGCGAAGAAACTGTCAGAAGTCATGGTGTCAGCAGGCTTCAATGTCATTTCCAGCGAGTGGTGGCATTTCCAGGATGACGAAATAAATAACAAGCTTTCACTGCCCAGTGTAAATAATGGTGTCACAGCGGAGTGCTGGATGGCAAATGGCTATGGATGGAGATACCGTTATGCGGACGGAGGCTATGCCGTAGATTGTACGCTCACTATTGATGGTGTAAAATATACTTTTGATTCTGACGGATATGTACAGAACTGAAACAATGCTGAAATTATATCTTGCGGGTCAATAAATAACCACAGTTTAAATAGGAGTTTGTAACTATGGAAGAGAAACAGGAAGAAAAATTCGAAGAGAAATCGGAAGAAAAACTAGAAAAAAAATCGGAAGAGAAATTGGAAGAGAAACCAGAAGAGAAACCAGAAGAGAAACCAGAAGAGAAATCGGAAGAAAAAACCGAAGAAAAATCGGAAGAGAAATCAGAAGATAACCAGGAAGAAACGAACAACAACATACTTTCAAAAGTGAAAAAGTTGGCGTCATATATCTTTTTGGAAAATCGTGGATGGATTCCCCACTTTGCTGTTGCGATAGTGGCGATAGGATGCGCCGTATGCTGGTTTTACATCCAGCCAAGATTCCATGATTTGACAGTGGAACTGGGAACTGAAAACATTAATATCGAGGCTTTTATGACAGATTTTGCAAATGTCAATAATGTCGGTATTGTCACAGATCTTTCTTCTGTAGATATCAATTCCGTGGGCAGTATTCCCCTGACGCTGAGAAGTGGCTCCAAAAACGAGACGGTGACACTGACTGTGGTGGATACTACCCCGCCCAAAGTGGAATTTATCCAACGACTGGAGAAAACGCCGGATTATAAGCCGGATCCATATGATTTTGTTGCCTCCTGTCATGATTTATCCCAGGTCACCATCCATTTCGTAGGGAATGTGGTTGTTCCGTTGAATTATGAAGATCAGAGTGTTACCGTGGTTGTGGAAGACGCATATGGGAATGCTGTATCGCAGGAATGTATCCTCTCCATTGTCTGGCTGAAAAAAGAATATACGCTGGAACTGGGGGAACTGCTGGATAAGGAGGATTTACTCTTCAATCCGGAACGGGACAACTATATGATCAAGCAGGATGACATTGATGCAGTCAATAATTCCGGCATTGGCGAATATATGGTTGCCAGCCTTGTGGATGAAAATGTCTGCCGGATCCAGGTGGTAGATACCACACCGCCGGAGCTGATTCTAACAGATATTTCTGTTTTTCAGGGAGAAGAAGTGACTGTGGACAGCTTTATAGAATCCTGTTTTGATGTATCCGGAGATGTACAGGTGCGACTGATGACACAGCCGGATGTGGATAATTTGGGCATTCAGACAATGACGATCGAAGCCACCGACATCAACGGCAATACCACGACATCCACTGCCACGCTGGCTGTTGTTACGGATAAGACGCCGCCGGTCATCAAGGGACTTACCACTTTAAGCGTCCAGAAAGGGTCTAATCCGGATTATCTTGCGGGAGTTAGTGCCGTGGATAAGGTGGATGGGGTTTGCGAAGTGACATGCGATTCCAGAGGAGTGGATATTACCAAAGCCGGAACCTATTATGTCACCTATACAGCACAGGACAAGGACGGGAATACTGCCAGAGTGAAGAGAACAGTGATTGTAGAGCATGATCAGACGGATACGGATGCACTGGCGGATTCCATTGCGGCGGGACTCAGTAGTGATGCGGAGGAAATTCGGGATTATGTCCGTAACACCATCAAGTACAGTCATAACTCCGGCGGAGAGGACCCGGTATGGTACGGTTTTACCAACAAGGTAGGAGATTGCTATGTTCATGCCCTCTGTCTGCAAAGCCTCTTGACGAGAAAGGGCTATGAAACGCAGTTGATATGGGTGACCGATAAGTCGCATTACTGGCTGATCATTAATTTGGACGGAGTCTGGAGGCACATCGATGCAACACCCAGCACCCGCCATAACCAGATCAGTCTGATGACGGATGAACAGAGATATGCTCATTTACAGGGAAGAAACTGGGACCGTTCCGCATGGCCAAAGTGTGAATAACACGGCAGAGCTGCGCTATGCCACAGGATGAGGAATATATGATGATAGATATTTTGATTTTAGTAGTAGGATTGGCGGTGTATGCCGGGTATGGCATATCGGTTTTGTATCTGCTGGCGGTGACCCTGTTCAGTTATCTGGTGGGACGGTTGATTCCAAAGTACCGTTTTGTCATGTGGATCAGTGTGGTGCTGCTGACATTACCGCTTCTCTTTCTGCGGGTTCAGCAATGGCTGCCATGGCCTTCGATCATCGCACCGCTGGGTATTTCCTATTTTACGCTGCAGATTATAGCATATCATGTGGACATATACCGGGGCAAATATGAGCCCGAAAAAAATCTGCTGCGGTTTGGTCTATTTGTCACTTACCTGCCTCATATTTTCATTGGCCCCATCGAATCCTATCCGAGGATGCGCGCAGCGTTGGAAGAGAGGCGCATCAGTGTGGATGGTATTCTGAAAGGCGCTGTTCGTGCACTGTGGGGATTATTTAAGAAACTGGTGATCGCTGCCAGGCTTAGCGTGATCATATCCGCAATTTCTGCGGATCCGGAACAGTTTAACGGAGCCTTCTCGCTTGCGGCAATGCTCCTGTATTCGATTCAGCTTTATGCCGATTTTTCCGGAGGGATTGACATTGTTCTGGGAGTATC
>JAFLRO010000020.1 GCA_022511425.1 Acetatifactor sp. | reverse complement strand
ATCCCTATCAATTATCATAGAAGATCAATATTTACAGACTTTTCTTCATAGGCTCTTTATTATCGTCCGATAACCTATATTCATCATTTAATTTTGTGCTTAATCACTAATTCCTATGGATCGTTCGAATACCTGACCTGCAAAATAGCTCTCTAGTATTGTCTCTAATGTTTGTGCCGTAATAGTACGATATCGCAAAACATAGTGCAAATTATCTGTAAAATCGTTATATGTCAAACGATCTTCTTTTCTAATCAAAACACCTTTATATTCGCCTCGCAAAAATTGCATTAAGTAAGTGGCAACAAAATTTTCATTCACAAATGCCAGTTCTGTATCTTCATCGTCATCTTGGATAATCTGAATTGGTTTGCGCCTCAATATCCAATATGCTGAATACGCATGAATCTTTACATAATTAATTTTATCTATGTGATGAAAATTTTTTAGTCTATGAATATCCATAAAGTAATCTATTATAGCTTGGTTTAATACACTATCAGCAATCTTTACCTTGTCCTGATAATTGCACTTTTGTATAAAACTTTCCATCAAGCTTTCTATGGCACCATAACGACTAATAATTTTATCTTTGCCAAAATGTTCAATAATTTCCTCATAATCATAATTAGACTTGTTCGTCGCCATTGTACTTAACTCCTCCGCGTTCCATTACTTTATCAAAGGCAAAACTGTTTGCAAAGAAACGATACGCTTCAATGTCTCTCCTTTCCTGAGACTGGGTATAATCAGGTGCATTATTAGGTAATAGGTGCTTTTTTATTTTTCCGTTTTCTAATAATTCTATAAATCTTTCTGCTCTACTCATTTTCTTTATTCTCCCCTTTCTCATCAATCAGCTCATCTAAACGCCCATCAAAAATGACTTTTTCTTTTTTCGATTGATCCATTTTATGAATTCGTTTTTCAATCTGGGTAAATCTTTTATTTAGCTTTTCTGATTGACTTGAATTCTGCAGGAGTTCTTCTTTCTCTGGCTTTTTCTTTTCTTTGTTTAGGTCTGATTTTTCATACATCATGCTGGCAAGCATACCGGCTGCCTGAGTCTGCGTTGCCAAACATACCGACATATCTTCTAATTCAGCCTTATGCTTTTTATTCTTACATTTATATACCAAATCATGCGTACACTCGCTCCATGCCTCATCGTAAATCGTCCTTACTTGAATTTCTACATACTTGCCATCATACCATATCAAATAATGCAGGCTATTGTATCCTTCATTCGAATCGTGTATTTCAAATGTGTTTTTTCCTCTTGTTTCATATAAAGGTCTTTCCTTGTTATCACGAAGATATATACGGGGTTTTTCTACAATAAAATCTACCCGTTCTCCGGATGGATAATCATCAATCCAGTTTTTAATGTATTCTTTCTCCGGTTTGAAAAAAGTATCCCAAATCCAATCATGTACTAACGCCCATTGTTGTTGGTAGCGGATTAAGATTCTGATTCCAATTAAGTCTGTAATTATTTTATGATAATTACTGCTGTCCATAGGACGATATTTTTCAATATTATAATTATTGCCCGGATCTTTAGGAAGCATCGCTCTCTTTTTCACATATTTAGCTATCAAACTATCCGCTGTCTTAACTCTATATCGTGCCGAATGAATATCGCGTAACTTTTCAGCTCTAAGAATTGCCATTAAAAGTTGCTGCGCTGTTGATTCACATTTGTTTCTATAGCACATATCTTTTCCATCGTAATCTTCCGCGATTTTCAAAATATGTTTATTAATATTGGGTGTTTTTGATGCTGCTTCTTCAAACTTGTCATCTAAATCCGCTTCAGAAATAATTGCCCGGATTTTATCAAAAGAGTACATTTGTTTTCTCCTTGGTGGATATAATATAAGATTTGGATGCCAAAATACAGACATAAATAGTTCATTTTTATTTGTGCCGTATATGGCTATATCAAAAAAACTACCCTTTATACACCTTCACTATTATAGCAACATATTTTCAAAAGTGCAACAATAATTGTGTTTGCAGTTTGTAGTATTATATTATTTGCTGACTTATATTTATCATTTTTAATAAATAATTCGAAAGCATTTCAATCAGTTCTTCATATCTTGTTCATATTGTGTTATAATTTGTTACAGGTTTCTCTTTCCCTTATTTTTGCCCTTATGAGAGTTCGTAACACGGGGGAAAAGGATATAATACGAGGGAAAGAATAGGGGCAAGCTCACTTGCTATAAATTTAGCATTTTCAAGGGTTTGCGAACTTTACGAAGATAAAATATAACAGTTATTAAATGCTAAGAATTTTGTCTTATCAGAATTTGAATTTGACTATTTTTTCTTTTTTGCATCCCTCACAAGCTTCAATAGCATTATTTAGCAAGTTAGACAGTATTGTTACTACATCCTCATCTTTGATTTTCAAATTAGAAAGATCATTCACGCGAAATACGAATGCAATCCCTTTAGATGCCATTTCCTGATATTTTGTATTGATTATAGCATTTACTATTACATTATTTGTATTAATCGCCTCTTTTTCTTCATGTATATTCCCATATATTTCTTTTACAAAATTCTCACATTCACCATATTGTTTTTTATTTAACATAGATTCTATACACATAATTTGATTTTCATACTCATGAGCTTTTCGCCTTTGTTTATCAAGATTTTCTGATATGGCTCGATACATTTCTGCTTGATTTTTAATTTGTAAATCAAAAATCTGATTTTGATGTGAATGTGTTTCCCGCCTCATAATGTCGTTAATTAGGTAAAATACCATCAAATTCATTCCTGCCATTCCAAATGCAATAATAAATAACAAAATAGCCTGCTCTTTGGTATTTACATATTCAAAAACAGAAAGCATGGCTGATGTAATTGCGATTGTAAAAACAGGGAAAAAAAGAAAACGTAGCCATTCTGTGTCCACAAGCATATCTGTTGATTTCCTAGCGAACTGCTTTCTGATAATAAGAATGCATAAAAAAAGAATTACTTTACTTAATAGAACTACCAAAGCACCATTAAATGGATAATATTCCTCTTTTACTTCTATACCTGAAAAAAAACTGCTATTAACGGTAAAAGCTATATAATCAACCGCCAATAACAATGATTCATACAAAATCGAAAGTACAAATGATTTTTTTACACTTATTTTAATATGCCAAAACATAAAGCCTGAAAAAACAATTACTATAGCAACCTGCTTGATTACAAAGTAATTAGATAAGCTGAAAGCTACAACGCATTGACATCCAGAAAGAACAAATAATTGTATTATATTGACAAAACCTTTGTAACGCACTTTTCCAAAAGTTTCATAAAAGATTTTACAACAAAATATTTCAAAAACAATTAATAACACATTAATTATTATATCTGACATCTAAACTTCTCCTTGGTATGCAATAAACCGTTCTATAACACTTGTATATCTTACTTTGGGAATTATCAATTCTTTTCCATTTTTTAATACAACCTTATATCTGGAAACGTTTTTTATGTATTTTAAATTCACAAGAAAGCTTTGATGTATTCTAACAAAATTAGTTCCTACTAACTCTTCTTCTATTTCATTAAGAGTAGCATACATTGTATGAACTGTCATGCAGCCTTCCATAACATGGAACTCCAGTTTATGTAATTTACTTTCTATATATAATATAGTATCTAATGATACTTCTCTTTTTCCATCACTAAATTCAAATGTCTTTTTTATCACTTTATAATTCATACTTTCCACAATGGCATTCATGCACTCATTAAGCATACTTTGAAGAGTGCGATTATCTTTCAACAAATAACGTATTGCGTTTACTTTATATCCTTCCAGTGTATATTCTACATAAGCAGTTACAAACACTATAAAAATATCCTTGCTTACTTCGCGAATTTTTAGCGCGGTCGTAATGCCATCCAATTCATCCATATTGATATCCAAAAACACCACTGTATATTTCAACATCTCTATTCCCAGTGATAAAAATTCTTCTCCGGAACAAAATGTATCAATACTATAAGCATACCCATGCTCTAACATGTAATCTGATACAAGTTCCTTGAATTCTTTAATAAAATATTTTTCGTCATCACATATCGCAATATTAAACATTTGCTGCCTCCTTTCCATTAATTTTTGTTCTATTTTAGTGTGATTTTGTTCGGCTTTTGAAATATATATATATTGTATTTCGGAAATTGTGCACAAAACTTTAATATATCTATATTTGTTTATGACCCTAATAGTAGCAACAACACAAAAGCCACAAGCGTTATTGCCCGTGGCTTTGGCTACAATTATTCCTTATTCACCAGCATTTCCAAAAGCTCTTTCGCACTATCTGCCATAATTCCCTCTTCATTTCCGCAGCCTGCATATCGGGCGTGGAATGTTACTTTACCATCTTCCCATAATTTCACACCGAATTGAAGTCCCTGCAAATTACCTTCATATTGTTTTTCTACATTTTTCATTTCCTTAACGGCTTTGTCTATTCTTTCCAGCAGAGCGCTTACTGCGCTTTTATCCTTAGATGATGTGTTTATATTCCCAAATCTATCTAAGCTTTTATACATTTCTGAGGATAAAAGAACATTGAACTTGGAGCAGAATCTCCAGAGACTGCTGTTTCTGCCATCCTGCACTCCGGGTGTATAATAATTAAAACTTGTATCATGCCCTTCCGTTGAATACTTAGCCTCTAAACTATCCAGAACTGCCCCGCGTCCAGTGCGCGGAACATGGAACCGACCGGTGGACATGCACCTTCTCTCAAACCAATCCATAAAAAAATCATTTTCTTCACGAACAGCGTTTTTAAATTCCGCTATTTCTTCCTCAGTAGCATTATCTGAAGGAAATAATGCCCATACCTTGTTAGACAGTTCTCTCCAATTTGCATAAGTGTCCGGCTCATCCAATCTCATAACTTCCTCCAGCTTATATGAGCCATCCGAGTGATAAACAGAGGATTTCTTTAATTCAGCCGCATTATCTTCCCATGCTTCTCTTGCGCTGGTCATCCCCGCTTTTTTAGTAGGGCTGGTACTGTTTTCGAGCTTTGCTTTGCCCTCCTCGGATATATCCACTACAAAGCTCGGTAATACCTGCTTTTTAGCATATTCCGGCACTTTAAGTTTCGGATCCGCCATTTTATAGATTTCAGAATCTTTCGGAACCTCCCTTATCTGTATCTGAGTAGCAATAGAGTTAATCATATTAGTCATGTCTTATACCTCCTCCTGAAATCTGCTTCAATAAAACCCAACTAATATCAGAGGACAGAATGTATTATACTTTTTTTGAAATAATATAATATTTCAAAAATTACATTATTCTTACTTAATATATCGTATCATTACTATATATATCAAGATTCATTGCAGAAAATGGATAGATATTGCAGAAAATGACCAGTGGACAGTCATCATCTGCTTGTTTCCGTGACCGTTAGTCATAAAAGGGCTACAGCCATTACGGCCACAGCCCCGATTCTAAGATTCCTAAAATCAGTTTACCTTTTCTGAAATTGCAGGTACTCCAGATCAAAGCTGCTGCCCGGCAGGAAAATCAGCTCAATCTTTCCCTTGCCCTTCAGGCCCTCCAGAGAAAAGGTCTGTTCTTTGCAGGCGCCGCCGGTACCCGTAAACTCCAGGATGTAATTGGTGGTCGCACCGGTCTCATCGGTAAAGTGGAGATGAATGGTATTACCTGCAAGAGCTGTACCGCCGCAGATAGTCAGACCTGACGCACCGTTCTCTCCGAAGTCCATGCCCTCATAAACCAGCACCACATTATTGCCAATGCCCCGCACAGCCCGGCCATCCCGCCGAAAGCTGTCGCCGTATACCGCGGAGGCATCCTCCGCCCATAGCTGTTCAAAGGCCTTCTCCGGCTTTTTGAACACAAAGCCCTTGATATGTATCTTATCCCGCAGAGTAAATGCAATCGTAGACATTCCCTTGATCCGTTCCGGAAGCTTGAAGGTCTCCTCCTGGTAAGTATTCCAGATAGAGGGCTTCTGATAGACCACGGAAGTCAGGATCCGACTTCCCTCCTCATAGGGCATTCCCAGCCAGATATCAATATCATAAGGCTTGCCATCCAATGCAAAGATAGGAATTGTGAGCTCATCGGATCCAAACTCCCCGAAGTCCACATTATCGTACACCGGCCCGCTGATGCACTCTCTGTCAGTGGCCACTCCCTTTTCATTTCCGTTGCCCATTCGACCATAGGATCTGGTGTACAGACCGCCTGTGATAAACTCATAGGGATCCAGGAATGCCTGACCAATCCCCTGGGCCTGATACTCCAACTGAGAAATAAGGAGAGTATGGTCACCGCTCTTCACCATGCAGCGCACCACGAAATCACCGTCTCCCAGAGCCGCCACTCGGGCCAGATTCCTGCCGTCAGGGCTCTCTATAGGCTCCACAGTCACGAAGCTCACCGGTATACCGGCCTGATTAACCGGTTTCCACACAAGCTCCCTGTCGGTGGTATTCTCAGGATACAGTACAGCTTCCACAATCAGCTCACGCTTCTCCTCAGTGATACAGCGACCGTCCAATGCCCGCAATTCAACCTTTCTCACAGGAATCCGATCCGGCAGCTCTTCCATTGCCGTGGCCAGCTTCCCGCAATCCTCCAGATAAGCCTGGTCCGCGCCGCCTGCTTCCACTGCCTGTAAAGTAAGCTCTGCGCTCTCCAAATCTCTGCCGCTTACCTGCAGCCTGATCTCACCGGGCTCTCCCGTAGTTCCTATCACCACCAGCAGTTTTCCGGAGAAGAGCTTTCTCACATTCGTCTTATAATTGTCGTAATCCGTGCTGTCGCCGTTGTCCATGCCAAGGATGCGCCCGGGGCCCTCCAGAGAAACCTTCACATAGTCGGAGGCATTCTCCACTTTATTTCCCTGATCATCAAGGGTCTCCACCGTAATAAAGCACATATCCTTTCCGTCGGCAGAAAGCTTTGTCTTGTCAGCAGTCAGCACAATGTGGCTGCTGTCACCGAAGGAGGTGCGGCTGTCCCTTGCCACCTCCCTGCCGTTCTTGTCATAGGCCACAGCGGTGATGGTGCCGGGGGCATACTCCAACTGCCAGTCCGCCACAAGTTTCTCCCCATGGGCATGGTCGATCTGCCGTCTCCCCTGAGAAACGCCGTTTACAAACAGCTCCACCTCCGGAGCGTTGGTGCAGGCTCGAACATCAATCTTCTGACCGGGATTGAAATCCCAGTAAGGGAAAAGATGCACCATGGGCGCCTTCTCCACATCCGTCCACTCCGCCTGGTAGAAATAGAAGGGATCCTTGGGGAAGCCCGCGGTGTCAATCTGTCCAAAATAACTGTTCTTCGTGTGATAGGGGGTGGGCTCGCCGATATAGTCAAAACCGGTCCACATAAACTGTCCCAGAATAAAGTCGCAGTCCCTGTCATCCACAATGACATATTCCCAACTCTTAGCGCCCCAGCTGGTACAGCAATTGCCCAAAGCGGAGCATTGTTCGTCGTCATCAGACAGCACCGACTGGCTTAAAGGGAACCGGTAGATGCCCCGGCTGTGCACCAAGGAAGCCGTCTCGCTGCCGTACATGATCCAGTCAGGATGCTCCTCATGGTGCTCCCTGTAGAGCCGCTCGGCATAGTTATAGCCCGCTGTCTTCAGGATATCTGCACACTTCTGGGCACCCTCCCAGGGCATATAGTTGGAACCGATGGTAATCAGGGCATTCCCCTTGGGATCATGAAGCTTCACCAGACTCTGGAGACGTCTTGTAATCTCCTGGCCGTGCTCGTCCGCGTGGGTGTCATAGATCTCGTTGCCAATGGACCACATGAGTAGACTGGGATGATTTCTATCTCTGCGCACCCAACTTCGCACATCCATGGGACACCATTCCTTGAAAAACCGCCCGTAGTCATAGTCCGTCTTGGGACGCTCCCACATGTCAAAAGCCTCGTCCACGATCAGAAAGCCCATTCTGTCCGCCAGGTCCATCAGCTCCGGGGCGGGCATATTATGGCTGGTACGGATGGCATTGCAGCCCATCTCCCTTAAGATTCGAAGCTTTCTTTCAAATGCGGGCGCATGGAAGGCAGCTCCCAGACAGCCCAAATCGTGGTGTTCGCAGACACCGTGTATTTTCACATGACGGCCATTCAGGAAAAATCCTTTTTCCCGGTCAAACACAAAGCTGCGAAAGCCCACAGTGATGTCCTGTCTATCCACAGTCTGACCGTCCAGGCACAACTCCACCCGCAGCTGATAGCATTGGGGATCGTCGATATCCCACAACTTCGGAGAATTTACTGTGACGCTGATACCCGTAAGTCCCGGTGCAAAAGTGTCTGTTCCGCACTCACCCGACCGTCTCTCCCCGACAGAACGCTTCCACTGTCCAGAACCGAAATCCTGCACCAGCTCTTCCCCCTGCCAGAGGGTATAGCGGCACTCCGCATTCTCCCAGTCGGCTCCCCCCAGCTCTGTCTCAGCCTCCAGTAAAAATCCCTGTTCAGCGGGTCTTATAGTCACATAGGTACCGTCTAAAGGCAGATATGCCCTGCCGCATCGCTTCATCCATACTTTACGGTAAATACCGGCGCCGGAATACCATCTGCTGTTGGGCGACTGATGGCGCACCTGCACCAGAACCTCGTTCCTGCCCTGGACCACCGCATCGGTAATGTCCATATCAAATGTGGAATAGCCGTACTTCCAGTCACCGATCTTCTTTCCGTTCACATACAGGGTGGAGTTCATGTACACACCCTCAAAGCGCAGGATCAAAGATTCCCCTGCTGCAGGCGCTTCATCCAGAGTAAACTCCTTCCTGTACCAGCCAGTGCCATCTTGATACAGATCCTTTGCATTGTAGATCAGCCAGTCGTGGGGCAGCTCCACAGCGGCAAAATCCAACTTCCGTCCCTGGATATCCGCCGGCTCCACGCCCAGATCGGTCCGCAGAAAAGTCCAACCGTCATAAAAGGGAATCAAATGTGCGTCCATGTTTACCTCTTTTCCGCAAGTTACGGGCAGAGACCCGAAAAACCTGCTATTTTCCTCAAGTGAAGGCATATGTTTATTGGTTCAATTGACTCAGCCCTTTGCGGACATTATACCATCCATGTCTACCTTTTACCAGCTATTCTTCACCTCTGGAAAGGAATATTTTATCCACATCGATTTTGTTATAAACTCGGCTCTGAACAGAGTAAGTCTCCTTAAGCTGCCGCTCAGCAGTTTCCACCGCCCCTTTAAATCCCGCTGCTGACAGCCTTGTAGCGCCCTCACCCCAGATGATCATCTGCTCCAGAGCATCGGAAGTGGCCACAGTTACTCTATTCTTTCGGCCAATCTTATGAACGGTCTTCTCAATGTACTGGTCTGCGGTCTCTGCCTCTTTTGTGTAGACTACATGTATATTGTGGTATTGCAGCACAGAACCGGGATTTCCCTTGACCTTGTACGCATCGTAGACCAGGATCAGGGTGCAGCCCGCATAGCCCTGATAGTTGCAACAGATGTCCATAAGTTTATCCCTGGCGCTGTCTATATTGACAGAAGCAAGACTTCGAAGTTCCTCCCAGGCAAAGATAATGTTATACCCATCTACCAGCAGGTACTCCTCCCGGTTTTCCAATGTTTGCTGCTTTGAGGCAGTCCGTCTGCTGCCTCCTGTGTGGGTGCCCGGGCTTTCGGAATCGCCTTCTGCTGGATAACCTTTTCGCATATTGCATTTCGGAGCCTGATCAGTTTCCTCCGCCGTCACCGTAACGCCCAGGTTTCGATTGTGGTAGCGGTAAGGCTCATAATCCTGAGCTCCCTTTTTATAGGTGCGCTGAAAGATATCTTCAATCTCTTCCTGGGTGATGTAATCGGATCTGCCGCTGCCGGTCTGGCTGGGGGGCGCTGACCGGGAACCTGCGGCGGCAAAACCTCCATTGACTGCAAGGCGATTTGCCTCGTCCACCTGTCCAATCTCCCCACCGTAAACGTCCTCCATCCCCGGTTTCCTACCCTGTGGCTGCTGCCATCCACTCTCTAAATGAGCATAATCCGGTACCTGATCCCAACTGACCAAAAATCCAGCTCCATGGGAACAGAATACCGAGGACGAAGGATTTTCCATATCCCCCTCAGGATCATAGCCTTTTGCGCTAATTACCTCCTCCGCATTATGGCAGGGTTCGTATCCCTTCAGGGTAAAGGAAAGCCTGCCCCTTCCCTTAGTGTAGGCATTCACTTCCCGCTGATAGGAACCAAATTCCGAAACAGGCACACTGCCTTTGAGGATACTGCATTCCCCTTCCGTCACCGGACTGTCAAAGCTGCCCTGCATCCGCTGAATATCCGACATTGCCCGGCCCAGCTGTTCTGTGGGCACCTCCAGAGTAAAGGCATATACCGGCTCCAGCAGCACACTCTCGCTCTGCATCAGCCCCTGGCGCAGGGCCCGATAAGTAGCCTGTCTGAAATCCCCTCCCTCGGTATGCTTCAAATGGGCACGGCCTGTGAGCAGAGTAATATTCATATCAGTAATGGCTGAGCCAGTCAGTACCCCCACGTGGGTCTTCTCCTCCAGGTGGGTGATGACCAACCGCTGCCAGTTCCGATTCAGTACATCCTCGCTGCACGTGGAGGCAAAATGCAATCCGCTGCCCGGCTCTCCTGGTTCCAGCAAAAGATGTACCTCCGCATAGTGGCGCAGGGGCTCAAAATGCCCGATTCCCACCACCGGAGAAGCGATGGTCTCCCGGTAGACAATATTTCCGTTGCCGAACTCCACCTCCAGCCCAAACCGCTCCAGGATCATACCTTTCAGGATCTCAATCTGCACCTCTCCCATGACTTGGACATGAATCTCCCTGACAGCTTCTCTCCAGACCAGATGAAGTTCCGGCACTTCCTCCTCCAGCTGCTTTAACTGCCCCAGCACCTTCAGGACATCACTGCCCTCCGGCAAAATCACCCGGTAGGTCATCACCGGAGCTAAAATGGGCAGCCGGCTTTCAGATTCCGCTCCCAATCCCTGCCCTGCAAAGGTTCTTCCCAAGCCCATCACAGCGCAGATGCCACCTGCCTCCACCTGCTCCACGGTAGTAAACTGCGCTCCGTCGTACACCCGCAGCTGGTCCGCCTTCTCCTCCCAGACCTGCTCCGAGTCCGATGTACCTGCCCCGTTACTCACAGGCATTTTCACCCGCAGCGTTCCTCCTGTGACCTTCAGGTGAGTCAGCCGATTTCCGTTTGCATCCCGGGAAATCTTGTACACCCTGGCTCCGAACTGCTCCGGGTAATCCGGTGCAAGGGCAAATCTGCGAAGTCCGCTCAGCAGTTCTTCCACTCCCTCCAGCTTAAGGGCTGATCCGAAGTAACAGGGGAAAATGCGTCTGTCGCTGATAGCTGCTGCCAGGGAAGCATCTTCCAGTCCCCCTGTCTCCAGATATTCCTCCAGCAGTTCCTCGCTGCAAAGGGAAAGATTTTCTGTAAACTGCGTGTCCCGTTCCGCCTCCGGCTCAAAATTCATGCAGCTTGAATCCAGCCTGGCCCGCAATTCTTCCAGAAGCTTCTCCCGATCCGTGTCAGGTTGATCCATCTTATTTATAAAGAGAAATGTGGGGATTTTATATTGTTCCAGCAGCCGCCACAGGGTAGCTGTGTGGCTCTGGACTCCATCCGATCCGCTGATCACCAGTATACAGTAATCCAGCACCTGAAGTGTCCGCTCCATCTCCGCGCTGAAATCTACATGCCCCGGTGTGTCCAGAAGGGTCATATCCAAACCCTCCCAAGTCAGTTTCGCCTGCTTGGAAAAGATTGTGATGCCCCGGGCTCTCTCCAGGGAGAAATTGTCCAGAAAGGCATCGCCATGATCCACTCTGCCCAACTTGCGCAGGGAGCCCCCGGTATAGAGAAGAGCCTCCGAGAGGGTGGTCTTTCCCGCATCCACATGAGCCAGGATGCCAATGACTATCTGATTTCCCCGCATAGTTGCTGTTTCCTTTCCATTGCCGGTCATTTCCGGTTATTTCCAGTCATGCCCAGTCATATCCTGTCCTAATGCCGCCCTAGTGCCGCAGTATCTTCTGTGAATAAGCATACCAGAAAACAGGATATTTGTGAACCTTTAAGATTTGCTGGACTTGACAGGCCGTTTCAAATAATATATAGTAGTCCTAACTAAATAACCGCTAGGGGAGCACATCGCTGAGATCAAGGCGGTACTAAATTACCGCCCCAAGACCCTCACTACTTGAACCGGATAATACCGGCGTAAGGAAGCAAAGCAGTCGTTGCATGTAAGTGGATTTTTCTGCTGCGCCCACATATTCGGCTGCGCCCGTATGAAATGGGCACGATGGGTTCCTCCTTAGCTAGAATAAGGAGGATTTTTTATGTCATACTTTATTTCCGCAGAAGATGGGTATTATGCCCTGACTACCGCAGGTATAGTCCTGTGTGTCGTCATAATCGCCATCCTTGTTATACTAACAGCTCTGATTGCCCGTAAGGGAAAGGCGGTCAGTGAGGAACAGAAAACAAAAACAGAATCAAAGCGCAAGAGCTTGTTTTCCGTAAAGCAGCTAGTCTTCAGTGCCATGGCCCTTGCACTTGGCTTCGCCACTTCCTATGTAAGGATTTTTACTATGCCCTGGGGCGGTTCCATCACTCTCTGCTCCATGCTCTTTGTTGCGCTGATCGGCTACTGGTATGGACCAAAGATCGGTCTCTGTGCTGGATTTGCGTATGGTCTGTTACAGTTCGTACAGGATGGCGGTAGTTATATTCTCTCTCTGCTTCAAGCCTGCTTGGATTATATTGTTGCCTTTGCGGCACTTGGCTGCTCAGGCTTTTTCGCCAACCGGAAAAACGGCCTTATCAAGGGATATATTGCCGCCATTCTCGCCAGAGGTCTTTTTCATACAATAGGCGGTTATCTATATTGGATGGATTATATGCCGGAAAACTTCCCGTCTTCTCTGGCCGCCATATACCCCATTGCCTATAACTATTCCTACATTTTGGCAGAAGGCGTTATCACAATCATCATACTTTGCCTGCCCCCTGTGAAGAAGGCCATGACCAGTATAAAAAAACTGGCTTTGCAATAAAGATATAGAAAAAGCGAAATGCGCAAGCCCTAATCTGGACTTACGCATTTCGCTGATGGATTTTCTAATCCTAACTTCCAACTATTCGCCTAATTTTTTAAATATTCACATAACTAATAAAATTTCTTATACTTTCTTGAATCGGTTTACCTCGCTATTCAGCTTATCGGAAATCTGCTGGTTGTTCTCCGTCTCCTTCTGAATTTCAGACATAGCTTCCACCAGCGTCACAGCACTGTCAGCCACATTTGTGATACCCTTTGCGTTTTCCTCTACTGCTGTGGAAATATCATTGATTCCTGTATTCATACCGTTCATGGTTTCACTGACATCAGCGGTATTTCTCGCTACTTCGCTCAAAATCTCATCCACACTGTCTGCATCCTGCTTGTACTGCTCCACAACTTCCACAAAGTTGTCGTAATCCCTCATGATCTCTACGTCTACAAACTGCAGCATTTCCTCTGCATTTTTTGCCAGCTTCTCCACAGCCTCTGTCACAAGTGCACTGATGCTCTGGATATTGTTTGCCGCCTCTGCACTGCTGTCTGCCAGGCCTCTGATCTCATCGGCAACTACTGCAAAGCCTCTTCCGGCCTCACCGGCTCTGGCAGCCTCAATGGAAGCATTCAGTGACAGCAGGTTGGTCTGACTGGTTATGCTTAAGATTTCCTGTGTCATCTCGTTGATCTTCTGAGCGCTTCGGCTCTCCTCCAAAGCCGCCTGAAGGTTCGTTCTGATATGCATGATGGTCTTGCCAGCCTTCTCCTTACCCTCAACAGTGCTCCGATGCATCTTTGTGGCACGATCCTTGATATCCTGTACCAAGCCTACGCCATCCCTGACACTGGTGTCCACGGACTGAATCTCACTGAGCACATTGGTACTTCCGGTAGAAAGCTGACCCAGTGTAGCGGAAATCTCCTCCATACTCGCGGCCATCTCTTCTGTAGCTGCAGACACGTTACTGGCGCTCTCGTTGGACTCGATGACCTGACCGGTGATGACCTGGACGGACTGCGCCATATTAACCGACTCGGCTTTCAGCTCCCGCATGATTTTCTGCAGCTGATCCATAAAGTTGTTGATGCCCGCTGCCATCTGGCCTATCTCATCTTTTGTCTTTACGGGCACACGCTCTGTCAGATCCCCCTGGCCGGCGTTGAGTTTGGCGGTTATTGCCCGGAGCGCATTTCCGGACTCTCTTGCCGGTTTCACTATGGTAAGTGCCACACTGATCACGGTAATTGCAAAAATGACTATATACAAAGCTACAGCCACATAGTTGAACATTTTAGTTCCAAAAATCTGGGTGCTGCTTCGCCTCATGACTTCCGCTGCTTTTGCTGTAAGGACTTCAAGGTAGACACTCTCGGTCTGCTCAACACCCGCTTTCATCGGATATACAGAATCCACCAGTTTTTCTACATTCTCAAAATCTCCCGCATCAGCACTGTCATAAATCTGCTGTGCGTAATCCAGAAAAGCGCTTATATTGCTTTCGTAAGCCGCATATGCATTTGTCAACTCCTGATCGCCGCTGCGCACGCACAGAGCTTTCGCATCAGCTACAAATTCCCGTTCCTCAGAAATCGCTGTCAGAAGCTTACCCTTTACCATATCCAGGTCATCTTCATCCTTGTTATAGAAAACTAAATTAGCGTACAACTGAACCTGTTGAAAGACTGTGGATACTTTTCCTTCTGCGATTTCCAGCTCCATATAGGTACTCCCCAGGCTATCGTTAAAATTATTAATTATTTGCAATCCGCTGATGTTCAGAAATACGATCACCAGGAATAAAATACCCATAAATGCCACTGTTAAATAAACTTTTAAACCAATGCTTTTCATTTGCCCATTCCTCCGTGTTGATACTTGTATGTTAGATCCATACCGTATATTAATGATTGCTATCTAACTTTACATTTTACCGTTGGAATTTTCAGAAGTCAATAAGCGCGTTCTAAGTTCTATAAGTATTCTAAGTATACCTTTATGCCGCTACTCCGCACCTTTCAGCGCTTCCACCATGTCGATTTTCCTATTCTTACCTGCTACCATCCAGCCCACCAACAAGGAAGTTCCAAAAGTCAGCAGGACACTGAATGCATATGTCACAATCCCGATTGACATCTTCAACTCATATTCCGTAGCCAAGGCTTTGAGCAGCCAATAGAGAGTGCCAAATCCGCCCGGCAGCCCGATCAGAACACCGATCACTGTCAGCCAGAGATTTTGGCTGACCAGCAGACGGCCAATATGCTGATCACGGAAACCCAGTACTTTCAATGTTGCCAGCTCCCGACTGCGCTCCAGATAACTCATCACGCCCAGATTGTATAGAACAATAATACCCAATACCACTGCGGCAATCACCAGAAGCAGCACCATTACATTCATGATTTCCAAAAAGGAGTCATAGGAATCCATCAGTGTCTGCTTATCCTGTTTTCCTGCTATGACGGATGAAACTCCGATATCATCCGATTTCTCGTCGGTATAAATAGCGGAAATGTTATAGGAAATCCCCATGCGGTCGGCACATGCATCGGTCATGACAATACTCTCAGTTATCACTGACCTATAATACCCCGCCACCTTGACCCGGTATGTTTCTTCGCTGCCATAGGGAGAGAATTCAATGATATCGCCTATCTTTGCCGTGTCCATCAGCCTTTGACAAAGATAAACTCCTTCGTCAGTCAGCTCCATAAGGATATTATCCCCGTCCACAAAGCGGATTTTTCCTCTCTCCGCTGAATAGATTTCCAAACTGACAGCCTCTCCCCGGTAGCTTACTCCGCAGGAAGCCAGCCAGTCCCCATTCAGTTGTCCGGCAAGTGCAAGGGCATCGTCTTTTGACGCAGTCTCGGACAGATTCACCTGTGTAGCATAATTGCAGATATCCTCGTCCAGCAGTCTCAGGTATTCTGCCAGGGTATCCTTCATGCCAAATCCGCCCACCAGCAGAATCATACAGCCGGCCACACCAATCAGGGTCATGGCAGAGCGGGATTTATGGCGTAGCACATCACGTAAATTCCATTTTGTTCCAAAGGACATGCTGCTTAAAAATGGCAAACGTTCCACCAAACTTTGTTTCATTGCCTTCGGCGCATAGGGGCGCAGCGCGTCAGCAGCTGTTCCTTTCAACATCTGCCTGACAGAAAGAAAACTAATCAAAGTCAGCAGTAGTACAATCAGCACAATAAGCGGCCAACAGAAATCCGGCATTACAAGCGACCAGTCCGGTAGATCAAAATAGGTGCCCATCATACCGTCGGCACTGATAATAAATGAGGATATCCAATACCCCAGTATAATTCCCAAAACCGTGCCCACAAGACCAATCACAAAACCATAGGAGGTATAATGCCGAAGGATGCGACGGTCGCGAAAGCCCAGCGCCTTTAGCGTTCCAATCTGGGTCTTTTCATTTGCGGTAATTCGGTGCATAGTGGTAACCATGGTCAATATTGCAATCACAAGAAACAGCACCGGCAGTATGGAGCCCATGGTCTGACCCTCCTCCGTCTCACTCAGAGCGCCGGCGTAGGACACATGCTGTTCCTTGGAAAGAGTCAGTATCGTTCGACCCAGCGCCTCCGCCACCGCCTGCTCCAGCTTGACCTTTTCCAGCTCGGAGCGCAGATTGATCTGTGGATAGAATGCTACACCCAAAACCTGTCTTAATGTCTCCGGTGTCACATAGGCAAAGCCAAAAGTAGTAAAATCAGGCATTAGCTGATTCTCTCCCGATGTACATATCATCATCTCTCCGCTTTTGACCAGTCCGACAATCTCTCTGCTGACTTTAGTACCGTCAAAAACCATAGTAAGGGTGTCACCCACATCCAGACCGTTCGCCTCGGCAAATCGGTCAGAAATCCAGATACCGTCGCATTCTTCATCATATTCCATACCCTTCATCACAAGCATGGTAGAAACATTATAACTCTCTGATATGTTCAGACAGATGGACTTTTTAGAGTCCTCCAAATCCACATTCACAGAAAAAAATCGGGTAGCTGCATCCACGCCTTCTATTTTCCGGATTGCTTCAATATCCTCCTCTGAAAAACCATTCTGGTCATACAGCCTGAAGTCAGCGTACTTTGTCGCCTCAAAAAAGGATGAAGTGTCTGCTTCAATGCTTTTCCACTCAATATTGAAACCGAGAAAAATCCCTACGCCTATGGCAACCATGATAATCATAGAGATAAATTGTGTCTTATACTTCCACGCTGTGCGCAGCAATTTCCGCATCATCATAACTCACCACTCCACTTCTTCCGCACTCAAAGGTGCAGACTGCTCCTCATAGGAGCGGATTTTACCGTTTTTCACGCGAATCACCACATCCGCCATCTTGGCAATGTTCTGATTATGGGTCACGATCACAATGGTCTTGTTGTAGTTGCGCGCCATAGAGAGCAACAGCTTTAATACCAACACACCGGTCTCGGAATCCAGGGCGCCGGTGGGCTCATCACAGAGCAGAATCTTTGGATTCTTGGCCAGTGCCCGGGCAATGGAGACGCGCTGCTGTTCTCCCCCCGAAAGCTCCGCGGGAAATTTTTTCATGTGATTGGCAAGACCGACTTCTGCCAGCATCTGCTTTGCATCCAATGGATCCGTCGCAATCTCCTTGACCAATGAGACGTTTTCTAACACTGTCAAAGTAGGAATCAGATTATAGAACTGAAACACAAATCCCACCGTTGCTGCCCGGTAATCGGCAAGTTCATTGGCGGTGAGCGTAGAGATGTCGCGGCCGTTAACAGTAATCTTGCCGCTTGTAGGGCTGTCAAGTCCTCCCAGCAGATTGAGCAGTGTACTCTTCCCCGCCCCGCTGGGTCCGAGGATAACCACAAATTTCCCTTCTTCCAAGGACAGATTTACACTGTCCAGAGCTTTTTGTTCGTGATCTCCGCTTTTGTAAATGCGGGTCACATTTTCAAATGTAACGATCGCCATATAGCTTCCTCCCTCATTCCTTTTGATTATTTACCCCTGTCCTTTCGGTAAAAAACAGAGATGTTTTGGATTGATTCGGGTTAGTTTTACCTAACTTAGAAAGAGAAAGAAAACCGCTCTTTCAAGCAGCTTCTCTACAAATAGCCTTGTTATCTGTACAACAAATATTATGTGCTATATCTCTCAAGGTTAGTTATGTCTAACTAATATGGAGTATAATACAGCACTTTCCATTTGTCAACAACATTTCTTTTCCAATACATTGTCCAAAATACTCTATGGCTAGAATCTGATTATATTAGCCCTTTCAATCAACTGGATAATTTAAACAAAGCTAATTGATTCAGACTTACTCCCTCTTTATTTGCCTCTATGACCAACCTTTTATGCAGCGTTTTGGGTATCCTAACAACAAATTTACCACTATAATCATCTGCGGATTCCGGTATAGGTATGGGAAGATTGTTTTCAATCTTTATTTCCAAATATCCTTCCATTGCCTCATTCAAGTTCTGGTACAACTCATCTAACGTTTCTCCTGTACTTTGACATCCGTCAAGTTCCAGAATATAGCCATAAAAATAATGTCCACTTTCATCATTTTTCTCTTGGACAACTCTTGTATAGGGTAATTCCATATAATCCTTTAATTCCATCTTCTTTCCTCCAGGTTCTTTTTTCGTTATCTTCTTTCAATCATTCGCCCTCAACCTTTTCTACAACCATTATATCCGATTTAATGGTTTTACTCCCCTATTCGATTTAAAATATCTATCACATATACTTTCTTTAATGGGTTCTCTTGCTTTATCGTAATCAGGTCTCCAGTTTTTATATTCAAATAGTGTTTATGACTTCCTTTTTGTCTCACCGACTTGTAGCCATAAGCCTCTAAAACCTTGTCAGCATCATCAGCTCTGATTCCATTCGGCTGACGTTTCATTTTATCTATTATTTTTTCTACACTTGGCACCGACATCATCTCCTTTTTATATATGATACTATATGCAATACTATTCGTCAAGATTATATGTTTTTTTATCTACCGCTACGACTACAGCCTACAAAATGTTTCTTTGAGATACCTTGCCTATGCCTTGTCATCAATGATCATTATTTATACCCCCATACCCGTTTTTTACGAGCATCACATTTCTTATAACTCCAACGGACACATACTCTGGCAACACTGCAAAGACACTATGTATGCTGTGAAACAAGCACAAATGGATCTTTTCCTACTCCTCCACAAACAGCGTACATCCCTGTTCTATGAACTCCCCGATTTTCCGGTCAATATCCTCAACCGTAACTCCCAGCTTTTTTGCAAGGCAGGGCTTACAGAGGAAGCTGGTGCTTCCCCTGTTTACAAACTTCTTATGAGCCCCAATTTCATTGTAGGTCAATTCCTTGGCGCATTGCATACAGACACTCATTACAGATTGACCACCTTCGCACGATAAACAGCACAGTCAAAGGGTTCCAAGCCCTTTATGAAGTTGGCGTTCTTTACCGTAGTCTTCTCTCCTGTCCACACTTCCGTCAATTCCAGAGTTTTGCCGGTACTGAAAGGAAGGCCCACCTCGTCTAAATTAACCCGTGCATAAGCCTTTTCCTCCCTCAGATTAAACAGTCCGATAGCGATATCGCCCCCTGCCAGCTGTTTTGCGTAGAGCAGCAGGTCATCTCCCGTCCAGGTTCCCACCAGTTTCATCGGCTGGCGACACGCGGGATCTTGGTTGATACGGATCATTTCCTCATTGGTGAGAATGTCAAGGGTCTCCTGATTCATGCTGCGGATATCACAGCCAATCATCAGCGGTGAGCCCATGAAGGCCCACATGGAGAAATGGGTCTTGTACTGGGTATCATTACAGCCCTTCAGGCCCACGTTCCCTTTGCCGTACATACCCACCACCAGCATATCCATGTCATTAAAGCAGCCAACCCCATTATAAGGATGCAGCCTCTCCTGCTGCTTGACCAAATCCTTGATGGAATCCCAGGTATCAAAAATGTCTCCGGTGGATCTCCACATGGAAGCGCCGGTCCTCTTGATCCACTCATGGGTCTCGTCAGCGCCCCAGGAGCATGCACTGAATAAAATATCCCTGCCGCAATTCTCCAAAGCCAGCCCCATGCGGCTGTAGAGATACTTTCCATGTATGATGGGGCTGTGATAACAATAATCATATTTCAGGAAATCCACGCCCCACTCAGCAAAGGTCTCAGCATCGATAAATTCATGTTCAAAACTGCCCGGATAGCCTGCACAGGTCAGATTGCCGGCACAGGAATACATACCGAACTTAAGTCCCTTAGAATGTACATAATCCGCCACTGCTTTCATGCCGTGGGGGAACTTCTCCGGATCCGCCACCAGCCGCTCATTGCTGTCACGCTCCTTCAGAGACCAGCAGTCGTCAATGACAAGGTATTCATAGCCCTTTGCCAAAAGCCCCTTTTCCACCATGATATCAGCAGTATCAAAGATTAGTTGCTCATTGATCTTGTCCCCAAATGTGTTCCAGGAATTCCACCCCATGGGCGGTGTTAATTTAACCATAATGTTTGACCTCCTTTTGAGTTAAGTTACTCTCATTATACAGAGGCACTCTGTTCATTGCTACTTAAATCTTGCTTTCCCTCTTTTCATTTTCTTCCGAATACATTATAATTGAAAACATAGAGAAGTTATGCTGTATCCGGATCAGTGTCCGGAAGGAGGATTAAATGGTGCAAAAGCGCAGAAAACCGATCATCGGCTTCCTGGTGAGCGGAATTATGGACGATTATACCAGACAACTCTGTCAAGGTGTGCTGCAGGCAGCTAAGAAGTTTGATGTGACCATTGTTGTGATGCCCGGTAAATATCTGGACAGGGAGCTGCCCCCGGGAGATATCGGTCTTATGTACGAATACCAGCATAACACCATATTTTCCTATGCCAGACCTGAAAACGTGGATGCCATACTTGTAGCGGCGGACTGCATTGGCTGTCTCACCACCCGTGACAGTTTGGTCAAGCTAATGGAAACCTACCGCGGAATCCCCACTGTACTTGTAGCTTCAAGACTGGAAGGATATCCGAATGTGTCTTACGACAATGGCGCAGGTATCAAAGAAGGATTAGAATACTTGATCAATGTCCTTGGTTACCGCCGATTTGGTATGATTGGCGGTCCTGACGATAACTATGACGCCCATGAGAGGAAGCAGATCTTTTTAGAAGTACTGGCTGAGCACCACATAGAATATAGTCAGGATGCTTATGCTGAGGGAAATCTTTCCGAATGCCCCAAAGAAAGCCTGGACTGTTTATTTGATCACAATCCCGATTTAGAGGCGGTATTCTGCGTCAATGACGCAACCGCTCTAAACCTGTACGAATATCTTCAGGGAAGGGGCATAGTTCCGGGGAGAGATATATCCATCCTGGGCTTTGATGACTCACTGAGCGCCATCAGAGCGAATCCCCCTCTCTCCTCCGTATCGGCAAGCCCTGTGGCCTTGGGTCATCAGGCGCTGCTGTCAGCTATGCAGCTTCTGGAGGGTCAAAAGATAGAAAGTATCGCACTCCCTACGAAATTTGTCCAGCGAGCTTCTATTTGCAGTACACCCGTTAATAATGGCGATGATGCATCGCAGACATCTCACCTCTTTGATCCGGATGTGCTGTTTAACGAGGTATTTTACCGTTATGACAGGGATATGTTCGCAGAGGAACTGAAACCGCTGAGAGAAGCCTTCCATAACCTGATTCATAACATTTTCTGCCGTTATGGGAAAAATGCGTCTCCTTCCTGCTCCATAGAGGAAATCATGACCTGCACAGATACCTTCCTGAATGCCGGAGCAATCCAATACGCAGATATGGGTATTCTGCTGCTTGTTTTTGAGCGAATCAACCATATGCTGACCAATCTGCAGCCCGATGCAGACAGAATACGCGAACTCAGGGATGTCTTTTCTGCAATCTATCAAGATATCATCTCCTCAATGGACTGCCGGATCAGCATCCTGTCAAACCAAAACAGTCAGGAGAACAATATTATCAAGATGTTTATCTATGGTCTTTTCTCCTTTGAGAGAGGAAGCGACCAGAGTTATCCTTATCTTTTAAGCAGCCTGAAATGGCTGAACATAGAGAATGCATTTTTATATATCTTTGAAAAGCCTATTCTTCACCTGAACAGGGAGCAATTTACTCCGCCCGAGCAATTGTACCTGAAGGCAGTCATGCAAAAGGGTAATATTTCCATGGTGCCGCTTTTGAAGCAGACGGTTCCCTTTGCAAAAATATATCACAACAGCTTTATGGAACCGACGGAAAACTATCGCCTGGTGCTCCTTCCGCTTTTTGCCAGTGAGATGCTCCATGGTCTGCTGCTCTGCGATCTGGCGGACTCTGTGTACGAACACGGAGAGTTTTTGACCAGTCAGATGAGTACCGCTGCAAAGATGATCCACCTCTTGCTGAGCAATAAAGAGATTCAGCAGCAGCTGGAAGACAATCTTGTCACACTGCGGGAAAACAATATTGTCCTGGATGCTCTGTCCAAATCGGACGGACTCACCGGAATCCTTAATAGGCGCGGCTTTGAAGACAGCGCCGGGCATCTGCTGGATTTAAACAGACAATCCGGCAGAAATACCCTGGCCATATACGTTGACATGAACAACTTAAAGATCATTAATGACCGCTATGGACATGAGGAGGGCGACTTTTCCCTTAAGCACATCGCAGAAACCCTGTCCCATATTGTGGACAGCAATGGCATTGTGGGAAGAATCGGCGGAGACGAGTATGCCTGCGTGCTTACATATCAAGGTACGGCCAGGGGAGAAGACATTCTGAGTGCGATTTATGATGCTTTCGACAGTTTTAACAGAACCAGTTCTAAGACTTACAACATAACAGTTTCAGCCGGTTGCTGCCTGCTGGAAGCTGAAAGCGAAACAACTCTGGCAGAGGCTCTTGCAGAGGCCGATGAACAACTCTATAAAGTCAAACAACTTCGCAAAAAAGAAGTTGAGAAAGCACATACTTAGCAATCACTCTGTTTCCTAGCTTGTTGGGATGTACTCCATCCTCGAAATATTCCGGATAATCCTCCGTCAGTCGGTACAGGTCAATGACCGGTACATTATGTGCTTTTGCCAGGCGAAGTATGGCAGGATAAATTTCATCCCGTATCACTTCATTGCGGATGCCAAACTTCACTTTCCTTCTGAATCTCACAACAAAAGCCTTGGGAGGTATCATCACATACAGATTCTTTGTGCTTGCCATTAATCGTTCTACGGTCTCGGAGTAAGCCTTCTCAAACTGCTCAGAATCCCAGTTGCAGGCCTTAGAGTCGTTGGAGCCCAACATCAGTATCACTGCCTCCGTCTCCATTTGCTCTACCTTTTTCATGAAATCATCGCGGTAGGGCTTGTCGCTTTCTTTTTGCACGGAGGCACCGCTGATACCGTAATTAACTACTTGATATTTCTCCCCAAGCAGCCTGCCAAGCTGATAGGGCCAGGCATCTCTTTTTCTGTTCCATATCACCCCTGTGCCAAAGGTGATGCTGTCTCCCACGCAGGCGATTCGCTTTTTGCCAAGAGATGCTTTCTCTTTTCTAGGGATTTCCAAAACTGCATATAGAAGCTTTCGGATAATATACAGTATTGCCGCTGCCGCAGAAACATAAAATCCCAGTTGTCTCACACTAAATTCTCTACTCTTCTTCATTGATCCTTTCCTTTATTCTTTCTACTTCTTAACTCTTTCTACTTTCTTTATTCTTTCTTTTTTCTCTATTCTCTATATTTTCTATTTTTTATAATTTCTCTGCAAGTGAATATTCAAGTCCATTAATTTACCCTATTAATATTCCTCCAGGTGAAACGAATATAAAATCCGCTCCTTCACAGGCAGTCCCATCAGCTTCTGCAGGGCCTCCTGATAATAGTCCAGCTGGGTCTCATAGCGGTTCCAGAGTTCCTCCATGGTATCCACGGAATCCGTCTTGTAATCCAGCAACACCATCCCGTCCTCCTCCACGAAGAATACGTCAATGATACCCTGGATCAGCACTGTCTCTGTCTCCGGCAGTTCAGCATTCAGGCGGCTTGCATCTATGCCCAGTACAAAGGGCTGCTCTCGATAAAGCTTCCCCGCCCTGTCCGCCTGCCACATGCGGTAGCCTAAAGGGCTCAAAAGCAAACTGACTATCCGCTGATCACGCACTGCATCCCGATACTCTCTACTCAGGCGCTTCTGGGCTACCTGATCCTCCAGGAAAGATTGCAATGCTGACATAAGTTTCTGTCGTGAGACACATTTTCCATATGTACCATAATCCTGTGGAAAGTCCGCCTCACTATTCACAGCGTTGCCTACATCTGCATCATCAGCCGTCTTGCTATCCACAGTTCCTCCCACACCCGGTTTACTTACTGCACTTGCGCCGCTGCCAAGACCTGCTTCCATCAACTTCTCAAAGTCAAGCAACTCCATAACTCTGTGATATGCATTACCCCTGACAGTACCGCTGACCTTCTCCTCACCTCTTTTGAAGGCTGGGATATAGGGCTGTATCTCCTTCTCCTCAAAGGTATGATAAGCCTCCTCATCCCGGTCCGCCATAGCGGCGATCTTAAGCTCTGACACTGTGGTCTTGGTGTAAAGTCCGGCAAGGCCCGAGAATTGATATGAAGTGTTCAGCCGCTCCTGCAGCTTCTTAAGTGCCTCCGGATCACCCAGACACTTGTCCGGCCGACTCTCAATCGACCGGTTCGCAGCCGGCCAGCTTTTGTCCGGCTCAGCCGCTGTCTTCTCATCCTGCCGCCCTTTCCGTGCTGTTTTCGTTACCTCTGCCTGCAGCCCCGCCTGTTCCAGCCGGTTCAAGCGTTCCCGCCGATCATACAGCTCCAGCTGCTCCTTCATGCCCTCCGCCTGAAGCTCCTCTTCCTGAACTGTGGTGACCCGAATGCTCGTCCGGCTAAGCACCGGCAGTAGCATGTCCAGAAAACTCCCTGCCTCCATAAAGTCCAGATAAGTCAGCCGCTCCACACCGCGCTCTCTGTAAAACTCCCATTTCTCCGCCACATTATCCGAAGTGGCGATCAGAATTAACTTCTCCCGGGCTCTGGTCAGTGCCACGTACAACACGCGAAGTTCCTCCGCCAAACTGTCCTCCTTCAGCTTCGCAGCCAGAGCCAGTCTCCGCAGCGTCTTGTTCCGCAACCTGCGCTCCGGATCCACATAATCCGTTCCCAGCCCCAAATCCATGTCCACAATCAAAGACTGGTTCACATCCTGCATATTGAACCGCTTGCTAAGGCCTGCGACGAAGGTGACGGGAAACTCCAGGCCTTTACTCTTATGAATACTCATAATGCGCACTACATCCGCGTTTTCATCCAGCAGCTCCGCTTCACCGTAGTCCACATCGTATTTTTCCAGCTGCTCCATATAGCGTACAAAATGGAACAGGCCGAAATAGCTGGTCTTCTCAAAATCCGACGCCTTGGTGAACAGCATCTCTACGTTAGCCCGGCGCTTGCTGCCCGCAGGCAGGGCAGTGACATAGTTCATATAATCGAAGTCCATCACGATCTTCGTCAGCAGATCGCGGATGGGCAGATAGACGGTATAGCTTCGGTAGGTGCGCAGAGTCGTCAGAAAAATGGCGACCTTATTCCGTAAGGACAAATCCATAGAATCCCGTTCCGCCCTTTGGACATCTGTCCCTTCCCCGGCAAACTCTTTCAGAGCCTCATACAAGCTGCACCCCTTGCGATGACTGCGGATCAGGGCAATCTCTTCCTCAGAGAATCCTCCAAAGACAGACTTCATCACCCCAAACAGTGGAATGTCCTGTGTGGGATTATCCAGCACCCGCAGAAACTGCAGCAACTCCTGGACCTCCGTAGCTCCGAAATATCCTGTCTTTGAGGTGATATACACCGGAATTCCTTCCTCTTCCAGCACCTCCTTAAACTCCTCATCCCAGCCACTGTTAGAGCGAAGTAAAATCACCATGTCCGAAAACCGGACAGGCCGCAGCTTCCCGCTCTCCTTATCCGTCACCTGAAAGCCGCTTCGCAGTTCCTTTATCTTCGCAGCAATAACCCGGGCTTCTATCTGCCTTGCCCCCAGCTCCGACTCACTGCCCGGTTTCTCTGTAAGCAGAAGCTCGCTTTCTCCGTTCTGATTCTCGGGATAGGAGGCTCCCGGGTACAACGCTGCCCGCTCATCATAATCGACGCCCCCGGTATGCTCGCCCATAATCCGGGAAAACACCTCATTTACCGCATCCACCACCTGAACACGGCTCCGAAAATTCCTTGCAAGGTCAATCCGCTGACAGTTTCCGGCACCCGCGGTATAAGTCTGATATTTCTCCAAAAACAGTTCCGGCCTTGCAAGACGAAACTTGTAAATGCTCTGCTTCACATCCCCAACCATAAATCGGTTGAAATGCCCGTCCTCCTCACCGGAAACAGCTCGGAGCAAGTACTCCTGGACCAGGTTGCTGTCCTGATACTCGTCGATCAGAATCTCCACAAAGTGCTGGCGGTACTCCAGTGCCACTCGGCTGGGACGGATCTCCTCCCCCTGTCTGTCCAATAAAATGTCCAGGGCAAAGTGCTCCATGTCGGAAAAGTCTATGACTTTCCGCTCCTGTTTTTTCTCCGCCATACGCCTGTTAAAATCCAACACCAGGTCAATCAGGGTGCATACCGGCTCTCTGCAGGCAGCTCCCTGAACTGCGGCTAACTCCAGAGGCGTAGAGAAAAACTTCTCCCCCAATCCCTGAACACTGTCCTTTACCTCCGCCCGCAGATTTTTCGCCAGCTCCCGCTTCTCCTGGCTTACAGTCTCGTTCTTTTTCGTGGACAGGCGCCCAAAAGCCACTGCCGGCAGCTTTGCTGCATAGTCAGACAAGGTGCTGCAATTCTTAAGCTCCTCCAGCTGCTCCAGTTCCCCGTCCACCAGTTCTCCGAACATATGGGGGCCGTCCGGCTCATGACAGAGCGCCTGAACGCGGCGCATCTTTTCAATGCATCCCTGAATCATCCGCTCCAGATGTCTTAACAGATACTCCCGCCACTTGCCGGCGCCCAATTCCTCCACCGTGGTCGCCTGATAGTCCTCTTTCCGCTGGTTCAGCCATTCCTCCGGCCAGGGGAAGCTGGCCGCATATCGTGAGAGATTCAAAATATGCCGCTCCAGCACACTCTCCCTGCCCCCGGGGCAGAAATACTCCACGCAGAACCGAAAGGTGTCGCTGCCCCCTGCATAGGACTCCTCCAGAAGCTCCTTAAGCACCTCTTGCTCCAAGAGCTTTACCTCTCCCTCATCCGCGATGCGGAAGGCCGGATCCAGCCCAATCTCGTTAAAATGATTCCGAAGCAAAAACAGACAGAAGCTGTCGATGGTAGTAATCTGGGCGTTATGTAGTAACGTAGCCTGTCTCTGAATATGCTCCGACTCAGGGTTTAGAGCAAGCCGCGCCGTAATGCCCGCCGCAATTCGCTCCCGCATTTCCGCTGCTGCCGCATTGGTAAAGGTCACGATCAGCAGCCTGTCAATATCCACGGGCTGTGCCTCGTTACAGACCATCTGTATGATCCTCTCCACCAGTACTGCTGTCTTACCGCTGCCCGCCGCCGCGGAGACAAGAATATTACAGCCGTGAAGGTCTATTACTTTTTGTTGTTCAGGGGTAAATGATATTGCCATTTTCTCAACCTTTTATTTTCACAAGTGTCGCCTATGGAATCACATACATTCCTACGGCTTAAGTCCGTTACCGACAGATATCTGCAATTGCATCTTTTCCAGCGCCGTTTCTTTGTCCAACTCCTCTAACTTCCGCTTCTCGCATCCCGGAATAGCAGGCTCGAACCCGCAGACCTTTTTATAAGCACAGTAGGTGCAGGCCTCCTCATTTCCCTTCTCATAAGGATCCAGCGAAATCCGTCCATCCAAAATCTCCCTGCCGATCTCCACGATCTTCCGGCTCACATACCCTGACACCGTCTTCAGCTCCTCCCCGTTCATCACCGAAGACCGGGCTGAAAAGTTGCCGTCCTTCTTCCTTTCAACGGGAATTACATCCGACTTATCCTCCAATGTGCGGTCCAGCCGCTCCACAATATCCGGCTCACTGTTCACCACACCGTTCATCCGAAGCTGTTTGTTGATCTCCTCATTGATCTCTTCTGCAGTCAGCTCCACCGGAGTCTCCACGGAAGGGTCATCGATATGATAGTAAAGAAGCGCTGCCGGCACAATCTCCTTGTCCGGGTGCTTCCTGGCCTCCAGCTCCAGCCCGGCATTCATATACACCACTAACTGCAGTTGCAGCCCATAGTACAGCGCAGCCAAATCGAACTTCTTATTTCCGGACTTATAATCGATGACCTTCACATACACGTGCTCCTCATCCTCATCCACATCGATCCTGTCGATGCGCCCCTGGAGCCGCATGCGCTCCTCCTCGGACAGCGCCACATTGACACTGGCAAGATCCTCCGCAAACTTAAAGGAAAGCTCGTAAGCATCGGGTCTAAAGCTCCCCTTTTGCAGCTGCCTCTGAAGGGTCAGCACCGTCCTGGTGAGAATGCGGCCCATTCTCGTGATGGCATACTCGTTCCGGGCGCTGCTGTACAGCACCGTATCGCCATAGGATGCCGCACAGCTCTCCAGCGCCTCCTGCACCGCCTGTCTGGCAAATTCCTCCGGAAAATCGAACCAGGTGAAATGATGCTCCTCCAGCTTCCACGCAAAGGCCTCCAACACCTCATGGTAGACATTTCCCATGTCCACATTCTCGAAGGAAAACTCCTGACGCTCCTTTAAGGTAAGGCCATACTGGAGAAAATGCCGATAAGCGCAGGCCGCATAGGTCTCCAAGCGTGTGACGCTGTTCTCCAGGTGCCTGCCGTAGAGAGCCCTGGCCACTGCCGCTGAAAGACCGCTGTCCTGATAACGCTTAAAGGCCGCATCCGTCAATGCAGAACGCCTGCCCCAAAGAGCCTCCTCCCCATAAGCCTGATAAATCGTAAAGAACTCTGTCTCCCGCTCCTTGGGAAGCGTGCCCGCGGCATATTCCCTAAGCCCCTCCGCCAGATAGCCCGCGCCCTCCTGCCTGGTCACGATCTGCTCCAGCGGGCTGCGCAGTTGAGGATACTCCACGGTAAGTCCCGGGAACAGCTTTTTGACCGTGTCAATCAGATAAGCCGGACGCAGGGATTTCCCCGCACTGTTCATCTTGGAATAAGACAGATAAAGCCTGTGGGAGGGCTTTGTCATGTTCAGATACAAATACAACCGCTGTATGTACATCTGCTGCCTGGGACTGGGCGCCAGCTCCAGATTCGACTCCCGCAGGAATTCCCGGTCCATATCGGAGATGATACCGCCCTTGGAGGCGTTCTTTGGAATGTTGCCATCGTTTATCCCCAGGAAAAACAAGGCTTTCACCTGTTTTAAGCGGGTGCGCTCCATATCCCCCACCACAACACGGTCCACATTCTGTGGAATAGTACCCACCTGGATTTCCCCGAAGCCCGCCTCCAAGATGTCAGCAAACTCTTGCAAGGTGATGGTCTCTTCCCCAAGGAGATTAAAAATCTGATCCAAAAGTTCCATGACCAAGCGGTAAATCTGGGCATACTCCCGAGCCCGGGCCGCCTGTCCCTCGGCCTCAAACTGAGCCTGAAATGTCACAAGCTTAGCCTGTACCTCATTCTGCACCAGGAAGTCATAGAGCTTGTCAATATAGCTTCTGACCGGCTCCTCCCCCTCCATGCGCAGCATGTCCGTCTGGTCCATAAGCTTCCGGCGCAGGTCATTCACTGCCGCCAGAGCCTCCTCATCGCCCTCCATCCAGGCAGTCTTGTGGGCAAACAGCCGACTGTAATAGCGATAGCCTTTGATACCGGTCTGAATTACATAGTTCTCCAGCAAATCTACCTGCTCCGGCTCCATGTCCGCCAGACCGCTGCGCAGATAGTGGAACACTGCCTCATAGGAAAAGTCCTTGAGGTACAGCTCCAGAGCACTCTTGATATACTCGATCATGGGATTCAATACGATGCCCCTGGTCCGATCAATAAAACAGGGGATGTCCATCTGGGCAAACTCCGTCTCCACATAGGGGGCATAGCTTCCTAAATCCCCTACAATCACTGCGATATCCCGGTAGGCCATTCCCTCTTCCCGAAGCAGCCGCCGTATTTCCAACCCAGTCTGATGTACCTCGTCCCGGGGAGTAATGGTCTCAAAGAGGCGGATTTCCTCCTGGGGTTGCTCATAGGGAGTCACTACATAACGGAACAGATGATGCTCCAAATGTTGAAGGGCGGGGGCGTTTTCAAACCGAAAACGTGTATTGTATTGAAGCCGGTAGCCAGGGAGTGCGGTTTTCAAAGTTCTACTTTCCGTTGCAAGGTTCTGTGCGGCAACACCTTTTTCGGAATCGCCCATTGTGGAAATACAACCCGTTGAGATACAGTCACTGGGCAGAATGAACACATCCTCCTGCCTGTCCACCCCGGCCTCCTTTGCCAGGCGGCTTAAGTCCGCCACTGTCTTCTTGCTCAAATGAAACAGTTTCTGCTCCCCGTCCAGACGGTAGGGATCCTCGCCCTCTCCCAGGGTCAGGGTCACGATGACCTCCCCACAGAGGCGCATCAGCTCCTGAATCACCCGGTTCTGGATGGGAGTAAAGCCCGTAAAGCCGTCAAAGACCACCACACTTCCCGGCAGGATCTTTGACTTTTCCAGAGAGCGGCACAGTACGTCCAGAGTCTCCTCCGTGGTGATAAAGCTGCCGTGAATATAGTTCATGAAGCCCTTGTAGAGCTTCTCCAAATCCTTCAACTTCTGAGCCAAGGCTCCCCGCTTCTGTGCACAAGCAATGAGCTTTGACACATCCTCCGTTCCGATGCCATACTGCATGAATTCGGAAATGGCGCTTTTTACCTCGTGTATGTAGCCTTGACGGTGCAGGAAGCTGCCCAGGGCGGGCAGATCTTCCTTCATGCCCGCTGCCACTTTCTGAAGCACCAGGCTCTTTCCTGTATCGTCCAGCACAGGAGTCTCCTCCCTGCCCACCTCTTCCAGAATCCGGTGACTCAAGCGGCCAAAACTGAGCACATCGATGTTCATGATGCCGCCCTTGTCATTTAAGAGAACAAGATCCTTCTGGGTCTGCATGGTGAACTGGTCGGGCACAATGATGAGAAAATTCTGTTTCGGATTTTCCCCAGCCCGTCGTGTGATTTCCTGATAAAGTTGTCGGCTTTTTCCCGATCCTGAAGGACCGAAGTAAAATTGAAGACTCATGATACTTATTCTCCAAATTGTATATTGCCATTCCAGACTACTTCTGATACCGGCACATAGAACCGCCATAGATAATCAGCGGCTTCCTCTGCATAATCAATACCGATTCGCTTGCCCGCCATAATTTTCTCTGGCGAAATGTCCACACCTTCCGTCACATAGAAGCTATCGCTTTTCACCATATCCATGTCATTATCCGCCCGAGTGATTCCCATGGCAATACAGAGCTTACCGGGTCCGTCTGCTAAATGCTTTTTTACAGAAGCCGGGCAGTTCTGCGGTGTATAAAGCGGAAGGTTCTTCTTCGCCTGCTTGCGGTTCAGCTGTTCCAGACGCAGCAGAATCATCCGCTTCTCTGATTCTACATCCGCCGGAACAACGCTCCGAAGCAGCACCGCCTGGGGTATGCCCTCTGTCATGGCGGCGATGTTCATACAGCTGTACATGCCGTAGATCAAATATACATAGGATGTACCGCCTATATGGTACATGGGTTCCGTGCGCTCCGTGCGCTTCCCGCCGTAGGTGTGGGAACCCTTGTCCGTCTCGCCCATGTAGCTCTCCACCTCGGTGATGATACCCCGAACAGTACCAAGGTACGTCTCATGCACCAAGATCTTCCCCAGAAGGTCTTTAGCCAGAGTGATGCCGTTCCGGGTAAAAAAGGAACGGGGCAGGCGGGATGGATTGGCGGGAAGTTGATAACCAGTTTCATATGGAGCCGGTTCGGTATGTGCAATATGTGACTGACGCTTGGCGGACATGGCTTATCCTCTCTGCAATTTTTTGGTTGGCTTAAGTATATCACATTATGGAAAACAACACTAGAATAGATGTTACTGTTCACACATATCTATACGAGTGATGCCCAGTGAGTGGACAGCAACCAGATTGCTTTCCTAAAAAGGTAATTTATGATATACTCAACTGAGAATTATAAGGGAGGTACGCCATGAACCGGACAGAAACCGTGGAACTGACAACACTATGCCTGATTTATGATGAAGACATGATTCTTTTGCAAAATAGAGTAAAGAAGGACTGGAAGGGGTTCACGCTTCCCGGCGGCCATGTGGAGCCGGGTGAGTCCATTGTAGAGGCTGTCATCCGGGAGATGAAGGAAGAAACCGGACTGACCATCAAGCATCCGCAACTCTGCGGTGTCAAGCAGTTTCCGATTACAGATAACGGACAGGTTAAGGGGCGATATTTGGTCTTTCTGTTTCGCACCAATCAGTTTGAGGGAGAACTGGTCTCCTCAGAAGAGGGAAAGATGAAGTGGATCCGACGGGATGCGCTGACCAGTGTTCCTGCAGTCAACGATCTGGATGAGCTGCTGCAGGTGATGGAGCAGGATGATCTGACGGAATTCCAGTATGTGATAGAGGACGGGAAATGGCAGAGCAGGCTCTTTTAGGAGAGGATTCTATATTCTCGTTTTGATATTTTCCATCTCCAATCTATCCCTTGTAATTTTTAAATAGTCCTCTTCATTATCGATACCTATAAATTTTCTTCCATACCTTACTGCTACCACACCTGTAGTCCCCGAGCCACAAAATGGGTCTAATACTACGGCACCGGGTTCAGTTGATGCCAATATAATTCTTTCCAACAGGTATTCCGGTTTTTGGGTAGGATGCTTTCCGGCTTTTTTCTCAGACGGTGTTGTTAAGCTACCCGTCCATACATCTTTCATCTGCTTACCGCCGTTCAGCTCTTTCATCAACTCATAATTAAAAAAATGATGTGATTTTTTATCCGCTTTTTGTGCCCATATAATGGTTTCTGTTGAATGTGTAAAACAGCGACAGGAAAGATTCGGTGGCGGATTTGTTTTTTGCCAAGTTATATTATTAATAATTTTAAACCCTTCTTGTTCTAACGCCATACCGATAGAATAAATATTATGCAATGTCCCGGAAATCCAAATACTGCCATTAGGCTTTAAAACTCTTTTGCACTGTTTTATCCATTTACGGTTAAACTTGTGTTTCTGTGTGATATCTGTGGCACTATCACCTATCTTATCCCAGTTACCTTTATTAACAGATACCATCCTCCCGCCTTTACAAGTCACACCATCATTACTCAAAAAATAAGGCGGATCCGCAAATACCATATCCACACTCTCTGCTTTTATTTTGGGAAGTAATTTAAATGTATCATCCCGGACAAGCCGCACCGACGCACTTTCATAGAAATATTTTTGTTGTTTGCTCAGAATGTCCTCCAACTCAATACCTCCTCTGGTAGTTACGGATTATAACTTCTTCCCCTGTTCTTTTTGATGCATCAGAATTAATAAAACGTTTCACACTCACAACGTCTATTTTATAATCTTTATTTCCATACAGTTCATTTATAAATTCAGTGTTATGATTTGTAAGCATACAATAACAGCCCCGCGCTGTCAGCTCATCAAATAAAGCCGCAAGTCTTTTATGACTTTCCACATCAAATCCCTCTTTAGTATATGATTCAAACGAAGTCGGATTTAACGGCGCATACGGACTGTCAAAAAAAACAAAATCTCCGGCTTTTGCCTCATTACACGCCACTTCAAAATCTCCTGTTAATATCTTTATTTTCTTAAGATACTCTGAGACATCCATAATTGATGATTCGTCGATAGATTCTTGTCTGCTGTTGTTATAGGGAACATTAAACAAACCTCTCCCATTTACCCTATATAATCCGTTAAAACAATGCTTATTAATAAAAACAAACAAAGCAGCTAATTCAATATCAAACTCTTCATTCATAAGTTTTTTATTATAATACTCTCTAAGGGCATAATAATACTTTTTCCCATCTTCCCACATTTCACAATCTATTTTTTTAATTTCTCTTATGAAGCTATCAGGGCTTTCTCTAATAATCTTATAGGTGTTAGTGAGCGAAGGGTTTATATCGTTTATCACAGCACTTTGAGGTTGTAATCCAAACAAAACAGCTCCCCCTCCGATAAATGGCTCAAAATAATTGCCGTAAAACTCCGGCATCCTTTCTGCAATTCTATCGAGCAACTGCCGTTTGCCACCTGCCCATTTTACAAAAGGCGCTATATTATTATTCGGCATTTTAATACCCTCTTTCTGTAATAATCCATTTCCATTATAAGAGAGAGAGCTTGTTTTTTCAATGGAAACCTTTGTGTTATATAAACAAAACCTCTGTGTTATATGAACAAAACCTTCGCGTTATACGAACAGGTAATTAGAAGCCAAACTTTCACTATATGTAAATTTTAATAGGTGTGCTATAATATTATAATATTATGAAATAACTCAAGAGGTTTAATATGCAATTTTCGAATGAAGCTGAATTATATCAGGTTATCGGTTCAAATATTAAATATTTTAGAGAACAGGCAAACCTTACACAAATACAATTAGCAGAATAGCTTCAGATAAGTATCAGCTATTTATCAAAACTGGAAGCCCCGGGCTGCAATAAAAGCTTGTCTATCTCTATGTTAAATCATATTGCAAATACGCTTAATGTGGATATCACAAATTTCTTTGTAAGGAGGTAACATTATGCCAAAACAACCAAACCGTTTCGGGGGCGGAGCCCAAACAAATGCTAACGGACTATATTTCGAACAGACGACTTCTCTCGATGATGCACTGTACGCTGCCGGATATCAAATGCAGGGACGTACAGTTTATTATGACGGAGAGAAAATTGGACTTTCTGTTCCACAAAAAAAATTTTACACCTATTTTCTTGAGCCAAACGGAATTGATTACAGTGATTATAATTCCAAAGAATGGCGCCCTGATGAAGCGTTTGTAAATTTTACGAATAAAACCGTTTACATAATAGAGAAAAAATTTCAAAACACACCCGGCTCTGTAGACGAAAAGCTGCCCAGCTGCGATTTTAAGAAATGGGAGTATACGAAACTCTGCGCGCCATTGGGATTTGATGTAGAGTTCATATATATATTTAATGATTGGTTTTTGGATCGTCGATACAGTGATACTCTCGAGTATATAGAAGAGGTTGGATGTTATTATTTTTATAACGAAATCCCGCTTGAAGCACTCGGCTTACAAAATAAAAAGGGACGGAAAATATGGCAGGATATGGAGTAACCGAAATAACATATTTTTTCTCAAATGAAGGCACCAGAAATGACGTTCGTATGAGGGTTATAAATAAACTGGCAGAAGAAATAAGCGGAACAGGAAAAGGTAAAAATGCGTCACGATATATATATATTATGTGGAGCAATTAGAAGACGGAAACCGCGTATATCTCCAACGCCCTGCATATCTTCACAACGGATTTGATTTTTTAGTTTGTGTTGAAAATACTAATTATGCTCCTATGGACCATTCCATAAGAAATTATCCCAAACATGAAGACTTGCGTTCCGACTTAGTACTAAAGAAATTATCTGACCCTATAATGTATAATAGATTGTATGATTTACTTTTGATGGTATATGAATGTCACGATGTTTATCCAAATGAATATGCTGATATACATTTTACTGTAGGATTACCCGTGGACCATATATTAAAAACAATCAAGTGGCTCTTTATAGAGCAAGATATTCGTTATTGGAATTACTCGGGCAGAGAAATGACATGGGGGATAGTTCCCGGTAGGGCAAAGAAGGTAACATTATGTCACATGGAAATATGCGGAAAGACCGTAGTCTCCCCGAGCATGGGGAGACTATTTGCCTTCCTTACGCTTCTTTGCAGCATCAATCAGTACCTTTGCCTCTTCAAAGGCACCGGGCAGGTAATCCGCTGTCCATTCTTTCCCGGACTTTTCCTGCTTCTTGATTTTGTCCCAGTTTTCTAATACCTCCCCGGAATCAGCCACTACTGTTTCTCCGAATACATGGGGATGCCTGCGGATCATCTTCTCCGATACGCCCTTGATGACGTCATCCATGGTAAACAGTCCCTCTTCCTCTGCTATCTGGGCATGCATCACCACCTGCAGCAGCAGATCGCCCAATTCCTCTTTCAAATTGTCCGGGTTTCCGGTCTGGTCCAGGATATTGATCCCGCAGATCACTTCTGCCGCTTCTTCAATGCAGGCGGGCTTTAAGCTCATATGGGTCTGCTCCCGGTCCCAGGGGCAGCCGTCTTTCGCCCGGAGACGGGCGATGATTTGTTGGAAGTTTTCGAATTCGGTCATGGTTAAAATCCTTTCATATAGCGTTTTTCCTGTTATCACATAAGCTTAACAATGAGTATATCCCTATTTCCCTAATTCCAAGTCTTTTCTTTTAACAAGCGGAGGAGCAGATGGAGCTCAATTTCTGATATCAAATATCACACTCAGGCCACCTCAAATATTAAAATCCTTTCTCGCGGATCATGACCCGGAAATAAGTCTATACAGTCTATCTCGTCCATAAACATCAGATTATCCTGAGTCATCAGATATGCCACATATTCCTCCGAAGGATAATAGAAAAATAATTGAAGCTCCCTCGGATTCTCATAATAAGAATCCATTATCTTTGCCAGTACAGTCTGCAGAAGCTCTACAGAAAATGGGTTGAAGAAATAACATCGATCCACATCAGCCGGAACTATGTAGTTTTCTGCATTCTCCATGACAAAATCCGTTCCCCTGCCGATAGACGCAGTTTCCTGATTCATTTTTGCTCCATCATAAAGGCGTTCATCATATTCAATTCCAATAGACTTGCACTTACACTGATAGGACAGGTAAAAGCACACCCGGCCTTTTCCTGTTCCATAATCAAGAAGTTTATTTCTCTTTCCGATATAACCGCTGCTTGCAAGCCTTTCTAAAATACAATACGGCGTCGGCTCGTACGGATAACAGTACTGATCTGAATTGGAATCATCACGTCCGGTTGTCTTTATCTTCAGCAGTTTATCCCATTGCATCTCATTTTGGTTCATAGTGAAATCATCTTCCCGAAAAGATGGTCAATCTTCTTCGTCCTCGCCAAATCCAGACATCAAATATTCATTCCAGGCAGCATTGGCATGCTCTAATTCTTTTTTCTGCATGATGCGATTCCTGTCGCTTAAGATAGCCAGCATCTCATCCACAATTTCTTCCATGGGAAGTTTCTTATAATGGGACAG
>JAFLRO010000002.1 GCA_022511425.1 Acetatifactor sp. | reverse complement strand
GGATTGCCTGACGAACCAGTACATTGTCCAGAGGCTCTACTGTATTGTTTAAAAACAGCGCCTGTACCACGTTGGAAGGAGATGAAACTACCTGATGGGTCACACCGTTTGACAGCACTTGTGCCTGAGAGTCAGTCAGATAGGGGTAAATATCAATGGTGCCGCCCTGCAGCTCCATCAGCGCTGTCTCCGCACTGCTCACGATCTTGAAAGTCACCTGATCCAGATAGGGTAAACCCTCCTGCCAATAGTCAGGATTCTTCTCCACGACAATTCCTTCCTGAGGTTTATAAGAGACAAAGGAAAACGGTCCCGTTCCAACAGGATCTGCCCCTTCCTCCTCACCGCTGCCGGCGGGGATGATGGCTGCCACAAAGCTGTAGATCAGCTCTGTGTTGGCACTTCCCACTGTCACCTGAACCGTCTTTTCGTCCAAAATATCTACGCTGGTAATACCGCCCTTATCGGCGCTCAGCGTAGAGATCAGTGCTGTGCCGTCCAACAGTCCGGAAGCTCTCTCCAGAGAGTACTTCACATCCTCAACTGTCACAACATTGCCATTGTGAAACTTCACATTTTCTCTCAAGGTGAACGTATAGATCAGACCATCCTGGGAGATTGTGTAATCACTGGCTACCGCACCGATCAGGTTTCCGTTTTCGTCAGACTTTACCAAGCCTTCGAAAATGTTAAATAAAATTTCCTTAGTTCCTGCCGCCGTTGCTAAATGAGGGTCAAGACTGTCAATATCCTGTTGTATTCCTACAACAACTGAGGAATTATCCCCCGAAGACTCTCCTGTGCCGTCTGCGCATCCGCCCAGTACAGCCATTGTCAGAAGTGCCGTAAAAAGTAAACTGCAAAGTCTCTTTTTCATAATTGCTCTTCTCCTCTTCGATCAATAAACCTCTCACTATTCAATTGTTTCCCCTATTTTACCACAGGATGAATGTAATGCAAGTATTTTTTAAGGTACACAATATTTGTTCACTTTGGCATGCCATTCATACAGTTGCTCATCAACATGGCAATCGTCATGGGACCCACGCCTCCAGGTACGGGCGTAATGGCAGAAGTATGGGGTGCCACGCTGTCAAAATCCACATCCCCGCAAAGCTTGTTATTCTCATTCCTGTGGATTCCCACATCGATAACAACGGCTCCCTCTTTCACATAGCTGGCATCCACGAACTTTGGCTTTCCGATAGCCACCACCAGGATATCCGCCCGTCTTGTGATCTCCTTTAGATTCTTCGTCCGGGAATGGCATACTGTAACAGTGCCGTTCTCACGCAAAAGCAACATGGCCATGGGCTTGCCCACTATGTTGCTCCTGCCCAGCACCACACATTCCTTCCCCTCTATCTCAATGCCGGACCGCTTCAGGAGCTGAATCACCCCTGCGGGAGTACAGGATACAAATCCCGGTCTGCCGATGCTCAGGTTTCCCACATTCTCCGGATGGAATCCATCCACGTCTTTTGCCGGGGAAATCGTAAGCAGTACCTTTTCCTCATCAATGTGTTCCGGTAAAGGCAACTGTACCAAAATGCCGCCCACAGCGCTGTTATTGTTCAACTCCCTTACCAGCTTCAGAAGTTCATCCTCCGTGGTCTCCTGTGGCAGTTCATAGGAGAGGGACTCGATGCCGATATAAGCACAGGCCTTCTTCTTGTTTCCAACGTACACACTGGATGCAGGATCATTTCCCACCTGAATCACTGCCAGAGTAAAGGTCTTTCCCTGTTCTTTGAGGACAGCCACCTTCTCCCGCAGCTCATCCTTGATCTCCTGTGAAATCCTCTTACCGTCAATAATCTGATACATTTTCATCTCCTCCGTTCATTTTTCTCTATGTGGCATCTGACTTAATCTTCCCGGACATATACGTACACCTCTCTCCCGGTAATCTCCTCATACGACTCTAGAATTCCGTCCAACGGCACACACCAATATCGTCTGGGCGCACAGGTATAGGCGAACGCCATTCCAATCAGGTTCCCGTAACCGTCAATCACTGCTGACCCGGAATCCCCATGTTCCAATACCAATGTGACCTCTGTATGATTTTCCCTGTCATACCAGCCAAAATACTGCTTCACCTTAAGCATGATTCCCGTAGAGGTATGCAGAATGCCCCCCATACGGTCCACTCGCTCCAGCCCCACGTCTATCCGCTGGTCGTCGAGCCCGCTCCAGTACTCCTTGTCAATATGAATTGTCATCAGCTGCTCCATCAGCTCCTCGGGCACATCCGACACTGAAACCGTAGCCACGCCCACATCAAAACGGTCACTGTATCCCAGTGTCCGGCCACGTACTCTGGTTCCGTCAAAGAAATACACATCCCAACTGTCATAGACTTCTACCACATGACGGTTGCTGCAAATATAAACAGTGTCCTCCGTAATCTCCATGATATACCCGGAGCCGGCAGTATAGCCACGTCCTTCAGCGTGATAGAGCTGTACCAGTGCCGGTCTCATGTACTCCAGTGTATCACTGATGCAGTCCTGTTCGGAAGCCCCTGCATCATATGGATTGATAGCGCCTATGATTTTAGCGCTGGTGCGATTCACTTTACGGCTTCCGATCAGTTCCTGCAGTTCCTCTGCGGAAGCCACCGTCACATCCACACAACTTACCGTATCAATGCCTAAATCATTCTCCACCCGGTAAGTGAGCTTATAGGTTCCCTCCCGGGTCAGCTCTACCTCACCGTCATCCACCGTAATCCTGCCGGTGAGATTACCATCCGTCCCATCCCGGGCTGTCACCTCTTCCAGATAATCCACCTGACTTCCCAGCGCCACATAGATATCGCGCACACCGGAGATTACAGGAGCCTCTCCCACTGTGACAGGGACACTGACGGAAGCGCTGTTGCCGGAAGTATCCTCTGCGACAACAATGCATACAAAGGTTCCTGTATTGTGATAGCTCACCGTCTCCAGTAAACCACTGACATCCTGTACATGCAGTGTCACAAAAGGGTCTGCATCTTCCACTCTCCGCACCAGTTCTTCCACAGGGTACTCCCTGTCCAGAGCCAGACAGACCGGTTCATTGCGCAGTAAAATGGTCGGAGCGGTGGTATCCTGAATAATGATCTCATACTGAAATTCGCTTTTTCCAAAGCGCACAAAAGCCTGGTAGGTACCGGTTCTGTTCCGATCGACCTGCGATAGATCCAGCTCCCCCTGCTCTACAATCCGCTCAGGTCCCAGCACATAATCCTCCGGATTATGACTGATTTCGTCTCCCAGCTCGTAGACAATACTGCTAAAGGCAGGCTGCACGCGATTCAACCACATATAAGCCCAAAAGCCGAGACCAATTAAGCCTGTTATCAGCAGTGCAAAAAATCCTCGTCGAATTCTGTTGACTTTTCTCTTTTTTACATGAGCCTTTGTGCTGGCTTCAGTCTTTGTACTTTCTTCAGCCTTTGTATTATCTTCAGCCTTTGTATTTTCTTCAGCCTTTGTATTTTCTTCAGCCTTTGTATTTTCTTCAACCTTTATACTTTGTTCTGGCTCAATTTTCTCTATAGGAACTGTCTTTATATCTTCACTCATCTTGTCTGACAGCCTCCCCAAATACCCGCTCGCTCAACTCCTCGCAATACTCCAGAGAAAAACTGCTATCCTGTTTTCTGATCTCATTCTTCTCAGCCAGCTCCTCCGTGTAACTCTCCAGTGGATACACAGTCACGCCACCGCAGCCCTTCTCCAGATGGCAGACCAATGGCACCACTGCGTAGTCCTTAATCATCACTTCTCCATTCTCATCCAAGCCAATTGTGACTGTTGCCATACCGCCCACCATACGGTTAGCCACACCCTCCCCTTTACTGGCGGTCCAGTTTACAAAGTTACCCAGGGAATAGTACACCAAAGTTTCATCCACCCATTTCACCGGTTCAATCACATGGGGATGGGTGCCCAGCACCAGGTCAGCGCCATTGTCCGCAAACAGCTGCGCCCACTTTTTCTGGGCTGATGTCTCCTCAAGCCGATACTCTGTACCCCAGTGAGGGCAGACAATCACAAAATCCGCCAGCTCCTGCGCTTTCTTCAAATCCGCAATCACTCTCTCCTTCTCCAAAAGATCCACTGCAAAGGGCATATCCTCCGGCAGTGCTACTCCATTCGTGCCATAGGTGTAATTCAAAATCGCTATCCTGATACCCTCTTGCTCATATACATAAATCTCCTGTTGATCCTCCTCGCTGTCATGGATGCCCAGTATCGCCAACTGGGGATAATTCTCCTGCCAGAAGGTCATACAGTTCATAAGTCCCCGCCTTCCCTTGTCCAGAGTATGGTTCGTGGCATGGAGGATCACGTCGAATCCAGCCTCCCAAAGCGCGTCACCCAGTTCGTAAGGCGCGTTAAAGCTGGGATAACCGCTGATTCCAAGTTCCGTCCCGCCGATAATTACCTCCTGATTTACCAGTGCCAGATCCGCCGCCTGTATCTCCTCCTGCATATTTGCAAAGATCGCGCTGAAGTCATAGCCTCCCTCATCAGTCTTTCCGCTCTCCGCCACCGGAGTATGCAACAGGATATCTCCCACCATCACCAGTGTAATCTCCGGCGCTGGGGTCGGAGTCGGTTCCGGTGTGGGCTCCGGTGTGGATTCCGGCACGACTGTCTCAACCGGCGCTGGGGATTCCAGGTCCACGGCCTCACCAGACACTTGTACATTCCCTCCCATATCCTGCAGTCCGGAGGGTTCCGTATTCCCAGCAGAGCATCCTGCAAGCAGTTCCACAGCCAGTACGCACGCTGTCAATATTCCCAGAAATTTCTTACTTTTCATTCCTTTTTACACCTTTCACATAAACATTAGCCAGTCAACAAACCCGCTGCAGAGGCGAGTACTTTTTAGCGCATCAGTATTTATTCCTCGCAGAAGTAAAGAAAACCCCAAAGTGCTAGTACACAGACAAGGGTATGACCCGCAAGCCACACCCTTTTTCTTTCTTCCTGGCCTCTCCCCGCTTAATTGGCCTTCAGGTACTTTTCTTCGAATTCCTCCACAGGTATGGGGCGGGAGAAGTAATAGCCCTGAAACATTTCACAGCCCAACTCTTTCAGCATCTCCACTTGTTCTTCTGTCTCTACACTCTCAGTGATTACTTTCATATCCAAAGCCCTGCCCATGGTAAAGATTGCGTTCAGGATCTTTTTCATCTTTGCCTCATCGGGAATATCCTCCAACAGACGTATATCTACCTTCAGTATGCTGGCTTGAATGGTCTGTAGTAAATTCAAAGAAGAATAACCCTTTCCAAAGTTGTCGATCTGAATAGAGAAACCAAACTTCTGAAGCCTGTTTAGTTCCCTGATCTGAGGCCCCGTATCCGACAATAGTTCTATCTCAGCAATCTCCAGATTCATCTTGGAAGGATCTATCTCATATTTCTTAACAATATCCACCAATGTCTCATAAATATCTATGTAATAAAAATCCTTGGCAGACACATTGACTGAGATAGTAGCCTCCGTGTAGCCTTGTTCTTTCCACTGGTGCAGCTTTTCAGCCGCCAATTTCCACATATACTCGTCCAGGAGACTTATCAGCCTGGTCTTCTCCACTACGGCCAGAAATTCAACCGGGAAAATCAGGCCTCTCTGGGGATGCTGCCACCGGGCCAGCGCCTCCGCTCCCACCATGTTGCCGTTTGCATCCATCTGGGGCTGCAGAAACATACGAAACTGATTGTTCTTGATCGCATCCTCGAACTCGTCCGCCATTTCCTTTTCCCGCATGATCTGCTGAATCAGGTTATTGTCATAATAAACCACAGTTTTCTGGTAATCATTGTCTTGTGTCTCCACAGCCATGCTGGCTTTTTCGAACATCTCCTGGGGATCCTCCTCAGGGTCGATAATGTTGTAGACGCCCATGGCAACACTCAGCTTGTAGTTTCTGCCGTCAATCATGTAGTGAAGACGACCCAGATTCTTAACAGTCATCTCCGCGTTAAAGTTCTCCTTGGTGATCAGCATGGCAAACTTGTCTCCGGATATCCTTCCCTGAATACAATCTTCCATATTGCTGTACTTTAACAATGCAGCCTGAGCCACCAGAATCTTATCACCCATCTCCTCGCCAAACAAGTCGTTTAACACCTGGAAATTCTTAATATGGGCACAAACCATGTAGCGCTCCTCCTCAGGGCTGCGCTTGATGATTTCCTCTGCCTTCTGAAAGAAATAGTCTTTCGTGTACAATCCGGTAAGCCTGTCGTGGGTAGCCAGATACTGACCTTCCTGAAAAGCCTTCATCTCCGCTGTCTTGTCAGTCAGCTTATAGAAATAGCCGATAGTGGAATTTCCGGTACCCTTCAGTCTCTGAAACTCAATATGAAAATGATGCGACTCGCCATCTACAGGATACTCCCTATCCCAGTACTCATAGTCCACAGAATCCGGCAAGTGATTGCGTATCCACTTCACATAGTACTCATCCTTGATGTCGCTGACCTTGTCGTCCTCCACCTCCAACAGAGTTTTGGCCTTGGCATTTGCATAAATGCAGTTACCGCTGAAGTCAAAGCACACGATTCCATTGTCGATATCCTCCACAACATTTGCAAGAATGCCTTCCACAAGCCCCTTTGGCGATGCATATACCAAGAGAAAGCAGAAGGCAATCGCTAACAGCGCATAGAATGCCGATGGCACATCAACGGGCGGAACTGTGATATAGCAGACCAGATTGACAATCATAATCCCCCAGAACATGACCAGGATCGAGGAATACATTTTCTTGTACGGTTTGGGTGAGCGGATCAGTCTGTTGATCAACACTACAATAGCAAAAATCGCCGCAATATAGCAAAAAGTCACGTGTGTGTAATGGAATGCAGTAAAGTGAGGCCGCCAATACTCCTCTCCCCTGTAAACAGCACGCTCCAGCACAAACATGTGATCTGTGACATTATTGGTCAACATGGAGGCCGCGTCCAGCAATGCAAAACTCCAAAAGAAATAGCGAAACAATTTTGTATGTACTTGGGTCTTCGTATATATCAGGATAAAGCGAATCATGTAGATGACAATCCCGTTAACTCCAACAAAATACAGGCTGTAAAACAACTTAGCCATAGTCAGGTGGGTGGATTGCATGTGCAGAATATTAAAGAATACCGCAAACAGACCAACTGCGTACATCCGCAGCAAATCAGCCGTGTAGTCGCCTTTCTTTCTGCTGGCCAGCACGCCGCAGACTATCACGACCAGTTCCAGAATCAACAAGACGAAGCAGTATATATCAATCAACGTTTTTATCCCTCCGATGCGGAGAATCATACCTCGCACTCTTTGGCATAGAGTATACCACACTTTTCTTAATCTTTCCACAAAAAAGTGCAGCCGTCAAATTATTTGTATCGTTTGACGGCTATACTGCAGATTAGGGTGCAAATGCCCCCACCTTTCCGATATACATCGTTTAGTCTCTGATTGCGATCTAATCCGCTTTAGGCTACATCACATGATCCCTGTCAGCTTTAGAATCCAGTAGAGCAGACCCAGCACCCAGCTCGAGAAAATACCGTAAAGAATCACCGGGCCGGCAATGGTGAATATCTTGCAGCCAATGCCGAAGACCTGACCCTCCGCCTTGAATTCAATGGCAGGAGCCGCCACGGAATTAGCAAATCCAGTAATAGGTACCAAAGCTCCGGCACCGCCCCATTTTGCAATCTTAGGAAAGATGTTAAAACCTGTCAGAACCACTGAAAGCAATACCAACAGCAGGGAGCACCAGCTGCCTGCCGTTTGTTTGTCCAGCCCCATCCCTGCTGCATAATTTAAAAAAAACTGTCCAATACAGCAGATGATGCCACCGGTAATAAAAGCTTTCAGCATCTGAAGCCCCAGATTATGGGTGGGCGTCACTTCCTTTACATACTGCTCATATTCCTTCTGCTTCTCTTTCTGTTCCTGATTATTTGTATCTGCCATTGCCATTTCCCAATCCTTTCTTTCTGCAGGCATGTAAACAGTCACTCTTGCCAACACCTGCTCTTTTTTCAGTGTTTGCAGGAAGACAGTATTTTATGCGCATCAGGCAGCTTTGTATTACATTGCCGATAATTTTTGCTATACTGTCAAAACAATGCCACCGCATACCTACGTCTTCTGACCGGCACTCTCCTCATGCCCCTCCCGGCTGGCTGTGGCAATCAATGTCTTGTCCACATCCTCTTCATAATTTCGCATTGCAACCTCTATGGGAGTGGGATCCTTTGTAAGGCGTCTGCCGCCCACATGGTTGAAGAACACAATAATGCCCAGAGCGAGCCCGATAGAATAGCTTACCTCCAACACATTCAGCCCCTGAGGCTCCCGATTCATGACCAGCCTGTAAACCTCAGTGAACACATCGTTAATCCCCACATCGTTGTGGTAGGCCATGATAGTGAAGGCGGTGCCAAAGAAACTAACGATACAGACAAGTGCAGCTTTCAGCCACTGGACTGCACCCTTATGCTTGTCCACGCTTACCCATTCCACCAACACATCCGGCTCCCCCAGTACCTGAATCGTAATACCGGGGCACGTATTTTCCATCTGCTCCACCAGTTTCAGGGAACTGATAACACACCTTTTTGGCTCACTTTTACCAAAGTGATGTACCTTAAGCGCCTTCAGCTTTGCACTGACCACCGGATCTGCACACTGCAGGCTGCCCACATCAGTCATCTGCACATCCTCCGACTGTACTTCCACATTTCTCTCACATTTCAGATAAACCGTTGCGTTCACAATCAACCTCCGTTCACTTATTGCACCGTCCTATGCAGCTCTGCCCAAAAATACATCAGGGAGCCACATAGCTTTCCCGCTGCCATTCCCAAGATTACAATGCCCAAGCCATGCCGGAAAGATATCCGTCGGGCAAAGATTGGGATACTGTCCAGCATCTCTGCAATGGCAAGGGCAAGACAACCGATGAACATACCCGCAAAGATCCCAAAGACCGCCTGAAACGCGCTCCCCAATCCAAGAAGTGCCTGTAGTTGTTCCGGAAAACGCTGCTGCAGCCATGCTCCAATCTGGCAGTACCTTGCAAACACGCTGAGTATACATCCAAACAGAGTGCCAAAAATCACCATTTCCTCATACAGCACTACCTTTTTCCCTGTGTGGGTCTTTCCTGCAAACCGTGGAACCAGCCCCACCGCCACCAGCACAGTGAATACTCCCGCCGCTGCCAGCAGTCCGTAGCTTGTACCTAGAATTATCAAAAAAAATATCCGCATTGACAAATCTCCTAACTGATATCAGAAATTAGTTTCCACAAAATATCAAAACCTATTCAGAATTAAGCATACTTAGACAACTGAATAAAGCTTTATCAGCAACTGCCATTGACAAAAGAGTAACGCATATATAAGAAATCAAACATAGTAAAAGGTGTAGAACCCTATTAATAAGGCTCTACACCTTTTATTCATGTTTTGCTGAAAGTTAGTATTTCTTTATTCCCACAGAGGCGCAAAGCAGATATTCAGATCCACGTTGCCCTTGATGCCTGCAACTCTGCCTTTATCTGAATACTGCCATACCTTATACTCATAGGGATAGTACAGCGTATTTGTGTAGGCAGCAAACCACTTATCGAATTCCTCCAACTCTGTCAGGTCCAGCATGAGAGCTCCCATCTGTGTGTTATGGTAGATCATGGGTTTATACCCTGCATCTTTCACGGTCTGGCAGAAAACCTTTGTCAGATAGGTCCGCTCCTCCAGCGTAATTTGATTCATGCGGGCGCTGTCTTCGCTCACCTTTTCCACATCAAACACCACGGGGCATTCCACATTGTAGGGTTCTATTCTTTCCAGCACGAAATTTGCCTCCTCGACAGCCTCCTCCTCCGTGATCGCCTGGCTGTAAAAATATACACCCACCTTGATACCTGCTTTCAGAGCTCCCTGCATATTAGCCTCAAAGTATTCGTCTTCCACCAGTCTGCCGCTGGAGCCCCAGCCCCGGTAGCCCACCCTGATAAAAGCATATTCCACGCCATCCCCGGCCACCTTGCTCCAATCTATGGCACCCTGGAACTTGGATACATCAATTCCCTTGTGGGAAATCACCTGGCCTTCCTGCATGTACTGAATTTCCCCGGAATCCAGAATATTCAGATTCTCTGTCAAAAGCTGGTTCTGGGCCAGATCGTAATTAATGGGAACAAAATGATATCTCCCGTCGCTGGCAACAATAATATGATCTGGAAAAAGAGACTTCACAGTATCCAGCGGCGTTCTGCCCTCCGACATGGATTCCACGATGGCGTCCAGCACCTCCTCCATCCCCTGGTCCTGAGCCTCCAGAATGGCTTCAGCCACTTTGGCATCCAATTCCTCCTGAGTATAGACCACAGAGTTTGACACTGCACTGACCACATTGCCATTCTCATCCACTACATTACCGTCTTCATCCAGGTCAAGGCCGTTCACATTGTTAGAACTCACCTCTTGCGCTCGCTCCTGAAGCATAGTGTACAACGTTAGCCCGCCGTACATGACTGCCACCAATATCACCAGACAGGTCGCCATAGCTAGCAGCCACATTCCCTTCCCGCGCTTTCCGGTAGTTTTTCGTTGCTGCCTGTCCTCACTCATGACTTCCTTGCCCGTCTTTCTATCCATCTGTATCCTCCGCCTTTCATCTCTCCTATATATATGCAAGCTATCCTCAGTCAAATCATACTTTTATGTCCGTGAAAGATTTCTTTCCCTTTTATCATAAAGGATAAAAGCAACATTGAAAAGCGGAAATTATTTCTTTTATAAAAAATTAAGATGAATTCACATACTGGCCTTCTCTCTGAGGCGCAGCAGAATCTTTTTCTCCATCCGACTGACCTGCACCTGGCTGATTCCGAGAATACCCGCGATTTCCACCTGCGTCTTGTCCTGAAAATACCGCATATAAATAAGCTCCCTCTCCGAGGGCTCCAAGCTGTCCAACAACTGTTTTAGCAGCATGTGATTCAGCAATTCTTCCTTCTCCACATCCTCGCTGTCGGTCACTCCCACCATACTGCTTCCCACGCTGCCGCTTGCACCGCGTACTACTTTGTCCACCAGATAGACCTCACTTCCATCATCCTGATAGACTGCGCTGTAAATGGATTCCACTTCGATGGAAGCCTCCATAGCCAATACAATTTCCTCCGAGGTGAGTCCGGTCTCATTTATAATCTCCTGCAAAGTCGGTTCTCTTCCCTCTGAGGCTTGGAGCCGCTGTCTTGCCAGCTTCACCTTGACCCCGTTCTCCTTGATAGTCCGGGATACCTTCACCAGTCCGTCATCCCGCAGAAACCGCTTGATCTCTCCCGTGATCATCGGCACTGCGTAGGTGGAAAACTTTACCCCCAGTTTCAAGTCAAAATTGTCGATAGCCTTGATGAGACCTATGGTACCGATCTGGAACAGATCTTCCAGATCGTAACCTCTGCCGGCAAACCGCCTGACAATATGGTGCACAAGCCCCAGATTTTTTTCTATCAGTACCTCTCTTGCCTTGCTTTCTCCCGCCTGTGAACGTGCGATCAGTACTGACAGTTCCTCCATGCCTTACTCCTCGCCTTCGATCCATCCGCCGGTTCCCAGCTTCTTTTTCATGATCACCGTAGTGCCATTTCCGGAACTGCTCTCCACCTCCAGATCGTCCATGAAAGCCTCCATGAAGGCAAAGCCCATTCCAGACCGTTCCAACTCCGGCTTTGTTGTATACAATGGCTCCATCGCCTGCTCCACATTGTCCATACCTTTTCCCTGGTCCGTCACCCTGATATGTAGCATATCATCCTCCAGTACGCATTGAATCCGCACTTTTCCCGGATTCACCTTCCTCTGTTCCACAGGACATCTCCCAGGCCTGCCATAACCATATAAATTCTCATATCCATGAATGATGGAATTGGTCACAGCCTCAGACACAGCGGTCTTAATATCTGCGAGCTCCTCCAAAGTAGGATTTAGGTGGGACACAAATGCTGCCACCGCCACTCTGGCAAAAGCCTCATTGTCAGAGACAGCGTCAAAAACAATCTCCATTTCGTTTTTCATTTTACACCTCCCTATTACTCTATCATCTCCACGATCTTGTTCAGACCGGACACTTTCAAAATTCGCTGTATCTGACTGTCGGCATGTATGACATAGACCTGTCCACCAAAACAGGAAATCTTCCGATACCTTCCCATAATCACTCCTATTCCGGAAGAATCCATAAAACGTGTATTTTCGAAATCAAACACCACATTGTGCACCTCCTCCCGCACAAGATGCTTGTCCGCATTTTCACTGATGTACCCCGCCCGATGGTGATCCACCTCCTCGGGCATCCTGATCATCAGGCAATGATCGATTACCTGAAAATCCTCTGCCATGACTTGATCCATAAATTATTCTCCTTTCCCGCAGAAATAAGAAAGAACCCACGGTTTCCCATAGGTTCTTCTGGTGTGTTTCTATATTACTTTATCCGTATCTGTCAATCAGCGCTCAGATCATTCCTGTACTTTTGGGCGCTTCTGGAATTGGCAGTGTTAGGGAACAGCTCAATTACTCTGTCATAGGTCGCAATAGCATTCGGTGTATCATTGCTCTTATCATACGCGCGACCCAGCTGTAACAGCGCATCCGAATTCGTCTCATCGTACTGCACTGCCTTGGAAAGGAAGTCTATAGCAGTTGCATAGTCTTCATTGCGGTAAGCATCATAGCCCTGATTATAATAACTCATTGAAAGGTCAGGTCCGATAGCTGCTAACAGCATATGATACAAGCTCTGAAAACCCTCTGAGGTATCTTCCAGATTTACTGTCTGTGCAATAGATTCCAAACTGGCAGCTGTGGCCTCCAGATCCTCCGTCTCCAGATATGCCGATGCAGCCATCAGCAGACCGTCTATCGTCTGTAAGGTACCATCCGTGCCTACAATACCTTCTAATTCCTGTTTAAGACTGTCGATTTCCCCGCTCAGCTTCTCAACCTCAGCATCCAACTCCTGAATCCTGAGAGTTTTTGCCTCCAATTGATTGCTGGACTCGGCGATAGACTTCTGGGCTTCCATCTTTGCGTTTGACTCCGCCGCCGGCACCAACAGGAAATAGGTGACAGCCAATCCAATGATCAGACCCAGCCCCAGATTTACCAGTGTGGAGGCTCCGCCCCGCTTTGGCTCCTTCACATTCATCGGCTGGATGATGACATCGTTATCTCTCTGATATCGGATTGTTTCATCCTTCTTGCGCTTTGCAGGCTGACGCACATTCTCATCAGGCACCAGCATCATCTCCACTTCTTTCAAATAGCGAAGAGTCTGGGTGTTATTCCTGTCAATGTCCATACATTTATGGAGCTCTCTCTCAGCCCGTTCCCAATCCTCGCTGTCCATAAACAATAAAGCTAGAAGCTGATGAGCCCGGATAAACCGTGGATTTAGGGAAAGCACCTTCTTTAACTGTATAACCGCAAGGTCTTTGCTGTCCTGCATACAGTACACCAAAGCCTGATTGTATTTCTTAATTGTCTGATTGATGGAATCCAGCCTGGATGAATTGGACTGGATCCTGTTGATGTAATCGTCCGCAATATTCTTATCAGATCGCAGATTCTTGCTGATGACCCATTCGCTGAGGGCAGCTACTACCTCACCCATTTCAAAATATACCAATCCTAAAAGGTTGCGCGCCTCAATATTTTCCTTGTTGAATTTCAAACTCTGCCGCAGGCTTGTAACCGCTCCCGTCAAATCCCTTACACCGGCCTTTTCCAGACCTTCGTTGTAATACATGTTGGACACATGCATAATCTTTTTATACAGGGAGACATCCGCTCCGCAGGCGGTGCAAAAATCATGCTCTGACAGATGGCAACCGCAGTTATAACAAATCATTATGACACCTCATTTGATTTCTCTTCTGACTCTTTAATCATTTTCACAAGCAAATCGGCCATATCGGTCATATCCTGATTGTAGATAGCTTCCTCCGCATCCTCTACCTCAAGACTGGGATGAAACTTCTTTAATTCTTCCTCAAAATTTATCATGACTGATCAACTCCTTTATCTCACCTGCCAGATACAGGCTGCCCGCCACATAGATACGTTCTCCTGGTCTTCGGGCTGAAAGCAGGCTCTCGAAAGCATCCTTTACATTTTCAAAAACATTTAAATTATCATAGGAATATCGGCCAAACAGCTGCTCTAAAAACTCCGGCGCGTTGCTGCGGCTTGTCTGTAGACGGGAGATTGCGATTCTGTCAAACAGCCCCGACCTCACCAGTCTTTCCACCATGCGCCCACAGTCTTTGTCCTTTACTGCAGCAAACAGCAGGCTCCTTCCGGTTACGGGATATTTAGTCCGTCCATCACCCACACATCCTTCAGATTCTGTCTGAGCTGTCATGCCGTCCTTGGCAACAGTCTCCAGAAAGGCTCTGATGCCATCCTCATTGTGAGCGCCATCCACATAGACCTCGGGCAGCACTTCTTCCATCCTACCGGCCCAGAAGCAGGTCTTTACTCCTTCTTGAATCTGAGCTGCAGTGATGGTCCTTCCCTGATCCAGCGCCTCGATGGCACGTACTGCAAGAGAAGCATTCTCCATCTGATAGGCGGCAATGGTGTACAAAGTAAGGCTAATATAACCATAATACCTAGTGTTCAAAGAAAAATCAATGGTTTTATTAACAAATTTTCCAAATGTATAATCTTTTTTCGACACAAATTCCGCGAAAATTCCAAGACATGCTGCTTTCTCCTGAAAAACAGCAGAAATCTCAGGGCTGGATTCCCAGCAGACCACGGGGGTATTCTTCGCCATGATGCCTGCTTTTTCCCCTGCGATCTTCTCCACGGTATCGCCAAGATATTCTGTGTGGTCAAGGCCGATTCTGGTAATCACCGCCAGCTCTTTATGCGCGACGGAATTGGTGGCATCCAGCCTTCCGCCAAGCCCTGTTTCCAAAATGCAAAAATCGGGCTGTTTCTCCGCAAAGAAAAGCATAGCCATAAAAAAGAGAATCTCAAAGTAGGAGGGATGGTAAGCCCCGGGTACTTCCTGTTCCAGAGCAGTCCAGTCCAGCGCTTCATAAACCTGAAGAAAGACACGCAGGAAATCCTCTCGGGCAATCATCTCGCCGTCCACCACAAAACGCTCCCGTATATCCAACAGGTGTGGAGAGGTAAATACTGCCACCCTATACCCTGCGGTCTCCAGGATACTGCGCAGATAGGCACAAACGGAACCCTTTCCGTTTGTGCCTGCCACATGAACAATTTTTAATTTTCTGTCAGGATCCCCAAGACTGTGAAGAAAGGCTCTGGTATCCTCCATGGTATGTTTTGTAGTAAAGCGGGGTGTTTCGTTGATATAACTTTCCGCTTCCTCAAAGCTTAAGATATTACTTTTTTTCAAAGTTTTCCCCTAGCCTTCCAGCAGTTTAAGCTTTCCTTCCCGTATCAGCCTCAGGTAATCCAATGGCTCCCGTATAGGCTCCTCCGTCTCCACGCCGCTCCCGAAAAGCGCCCATAAATGGTGACTGTCCGATCCCGCTGTCACAGGCAGGTTATACATCCGGGCATACAGCATGGCCCGCTCATTCATCCAGGGCTCCTTGAGCTGTGATCCGTTCACTGCCTCTACGCCGTCCACATCTTTGGGGAAAAGATGGATATGGTCAATGTAGTCGCGATCTCTAAGCGGATGGGCATGAATAATAAACCCTCCGTCCTCATGCATCTGGGCAAAGGCCTCCCTGGGCTTCCACTTGTCGATATCCTTATGCTTAAGCAGCCACTGCTTATCCAGGTTGTAGACCAGGAAATCTGCACCGTGATAGCCGTACTCGAATCCGAAAAACACGTCAAGCCCTATCTTCTTTCCCTCTTCCAGTGCATTCTCATAACCCTTGCAGAAAAGTTCTATCTTTTCATCCCACGGCAGATCCCGGAGCACGGCGGAGTTTCCGTTGAAGAAATGATCCGTCACAAAGATTCCCGTATAGCCCTTCTCTTTATGGGCTCTGGCCATCTCCGCACCTGTGGCGGATGCGCACGCGCTGCTCTCCGCGGTATGCATGTGCGTTTCATATTTGTATGGCATGGTATCACCTCGTTGTCACCGTACATTCATCAGTGTCCATTGTACCATGGCCGTTTGTTTCAAGCAAGAAAAATAACAGTGATAGGATTTTCTATTTTTTCTCATCCAGGAGTACCTGCACTCTGTTATCAATGACCTCCGCCACTTCCTCTGCCGACTTATCTCCGGCAAAGAAGGGAAGCGCTTCATCCCACACGATATCCCATATCTCATCACGCCACCGGTTGGATGCGGTCGGGGTGGTCTCCTCCTGATTTACGACGCTCCAGAAAAACTGCTCCTCCTCATCCGTCAGCGGTCTCGGCGTGTAGGATACTCCCTGTTTCGAATAACCCTGAGCTGCGTCCGGGCTTTCCTCCTTTGCCTCTTTCCACATAGCTTCCAGCAGCTCCTGATTCACAGGAAATCCTGTGTCGAAATTCGTTATCATGTTTCGCTGCTGCTCCTCCGACAGCAGGAATCTCATGAAATCCAGGGCTCCCTCCTTGCTGGGGCTGGATGCGTTAATATAATAATAATCATCTGCACCTGCACCAAGATATCCGCCCTGCGGAGTTGGTCTTCCCATGTAGACGGGGTTTCCGCTAAACATGGATTCGTAATATGAAAAAGATGAAAAACTGCTGATTGACCCCAATACGAAAGCTATTTCCCCGGAAGCTACCCTGCTACCCAGCGATGCCTGGCTGATAGGGTCAGCATAGGTCTTGCAAAACTGAAGCATCTCAATAAATTCTGGCTTCTCAAAGGAGCTGATCCGTCGATCCTCATCCACAAAGCTTTCCACTCCCAACCGATACAGTACATACAAGCCGCTCTCATCCTTTGTCCAACCGTTAGGAGCCTGGCAGAACACAGAAGCCCCGCTGTTCCGCATGACCTGCATACAGGTCTCCACCGTCCAGTCCTCGTCATCCACAGCCAGCTCTTCGGAAGTGACCCAGACGCCAAAGGCGAAAGATTCCGGCACGCCGTACAGCCTGCCGTCCACACATATAGAAACACTATCCAATGCACATGGCACAATGCCCTGATCTTTAAGGAAATCCGTAACATCCATGAAAATACCGCTCTCCACATAGGGCACTATGTCAGTCATACTCTGCAGAGCAAACGGAAGCAGAATATCAGGCCCCTCGCCATTGGTCAACTCCAGTTGGATACGGGTTCGATAAGCATCATAGTCAGTTCCCATTTCCGCTTCAACCGGAACCACCTCATAGCGGCTGCTTTGAGCGTTATAATCTATAATTGCTTGCCTAAGCCTGAGCCCAATGAATGTTGAGCAGATTGTGATTACTTCTTTTCTGTCTTCATTGATCGTTGGCGTACGCTCCGGCTTTGCCGGTTCGCCGGTGCCATCTCCCTGACGACCGCATGCGCATAGAATGCATGCTGATAACAGGACTGCCATAACGGACTTAACAGATTTCATTTTCATATCGACCTCCCTGTATTTCACGGATTCAGACCTTTTCCCGTTTCTTCCCGTAAATGAGTCACATGGTCATACTTTTTTATTTTCTCTCATCCAGATACACTTGCACACGGTTGTCGATTGCACGGGTGACAGTAAGGGCATCCTTAGCCCCGGCAAAATAACTCTGGGCTTCATCCCATATGATTTCAAAAATCGGGGAAACATCTTTTACAGGCACACAACTCTGCAAATAGTCATTGTACTCTTCCGTATAAGTTGTACCGTCAGCACGGCTAGCCAGGAGTAGAACGCCGGTTTTACCTTGCCAGCCATAACTGTCCAAAGCATCAAAGTATACCACCAGCCTGTCAGCCATATCCGAGCGCACACTCAGGCTTCCCAATTCCAGCGCCGACTGATTCTCAAAGGACAGCAGATACTCCAGAAAAGCAGTGACGGACTCCAGCTTTTCCGATTTTGCATTCACCACCAGAAGCCCCCTGTCTCCTATATAGCTTCCGGACCCAGACGCTGTAGGAAATCCTACTACATGGCCCCCTCCGTCAATATCGGCGTTCATATTATAAAATTCCAAAGGGCTGAAAATACGCCTGTATTCCGCCAGATATGTGCCCTCCGCGACTCGCTTATCGCCATCTACATAGGACGAGGCACTGTTGGATGTATATTGCTTTATGATCTCCAAAACTCTCATAAAGTCCTCTTGTTCAAAACGGCTGATCCCGTTCTCCATATCCAAAAACCGGGAATTCTCCAAATCCCTGCCCACAAGATTAAGGAGCACATTGCGCTCAGACATATCTACTGAACCATACGTCAGTAATCCCTCCAGCCCCTCCTTCTGCTCCGCCAGCGTCAGAAAATCCTCCAGCGTCCAACTGTCTTCCGTCCAGGTACTGTCTGACGTAATAAGGGTCTCTGTCATTACCTGAGGCGCAACCCCCATAAACCTTCCCCCACATCTGCCCATCTGGAGCACCCCGGGAAGAAGCATCTCCAAAGTCTCCCCTGAGATTAACTGCTCCAGATCCACAAGCGCTCCTGCCTGCGCCAGTATCTCCATATCCTCCGGAGAAACACACAAAATATCCGGTCCGCCGCCAGCCATAATGTCTGCCATTATTCGTGTTCGAAACATCTCACTGTTTTCTTCGGCCATTTCCAGCGTAACGGAATATTGCGGATTTTCCCTGTTGAAGTCGACCAACGTACTGTTCAAAAAAACTCCGTCATTCGCATTAGCAACAATCACAAGACGCGCTGGATCATCCTGTTCCGGCGTCTGTCCTGACATCGAATTACTCCAGTCAACAATTGCTGCAGAATCGGCCATTCCATTACCGTCTACAGATTCATTTTTACCCTGAAGCTGACAACCTGCGAGCAGGATGGATAGATACAATAAAGCAAGGCCAGAAAGAATTAGTCTTCTACACTTCATTTTTCTATAACAATCAGGATTTCCTGAATTTTTGTCAGGAAACCCTGATTGCACTCCTTTTTATATTTTGTGGTGCACAGTACCAATCGGACACTCATGCCCGTCAGTTGTATCCACGCAATCAACATATCACAGCTTTCTCCAAATGACAATTGAGCATATGGAAAATATAGCCATTTTAGAATATTTCCATTTCGTCAATCTGAATATTATTTCATTAAAATCATTTCGTCATCAGGCCAATCCCAATTCTCCGCCTTCTCACGGTCATGATAAAAATACATATGAACCGAGTCCGCATCTTCGGCAAACTCATGATTCTTCCAGCTGTCCAAACATTTATCAATAAACGCATAACAATCGTCAAGGTTTACATTGCCAATATACAGTATACTCATTTCATAGACATTCTGAGACTCAACCATTTGATACTGCGTGTCAATAATTTCAAATCCCGGCCGTTGAAATCGGTATATCAGATAGCCACCGAAAAGCAGCAAGACCGCCGCCAGAATAAAAGAAACTGCCAACAAACGCTTTTTTATCGTTAAAGACTTTTTCTTACCACCGCCATCATGCACTTCGGATCCTTCCTTATAATGACCGTTCCGAATCTGTTGCAAGGTTGTCTCAGGATGCATAAGAGCATCACCTGAAATATGAAATATGTCCGAAAGCCGGCATAACGACTCAAAATCCGGCTCATTTCTACCCCGCTCCCACTTACACAGAGTAGATGGATCTATATTCAGCTTCTCCGATAATTGCTTCTGGCTCATGCCATTCTGTCTGCGCAATTCGGCTATCAGCTGCCCCATAGAATCATTATCCATTATGTATATCCTCTTCACACAAATAATTGCGAGTGTATTCACATTTGATATTTTTATTATAATATGTCGTATTTAAGTATTGTAACACATTTTCTATGCCCTAACAAGTGTATGATGATATATACTTAATAGAATTTTTTATTATTTATAAAATGTTTTCCATTTTGTCAATTGCCTTATGAACAACAATCCTATACAATAATAAAGTAAACATCACTATTTTTATGTACCAGAGGACACCACATGGCAAATGTATATTTAGGACAGCTGATTACAGAACTTCGCAGAAAAAATAACATGACCCAGCGGGAACTGGCGGCGAAGCTTAACATTTCTTCTTCCAACCTGAGTAAATGGGAACATGGAGCGCTCACGCCAGGCATGGAGGCACTGGGCAGGATCGCTGAAATATTTCAGATTACAGGTGACGATCTCCTGCACCCTGAAGAAACATTGCAGCGGCTGCAGCAGGGAGATGTGGACGCATCCATTCTGCAGACGACTTCACCAACCAAAAGCTCTTTTTTTAAAAGAAGATGGATACCGGTGCTTTCCTTTGCCCTTGTAATAGTCCTGATCTTTTCAGGCAGTATTGCTGTATATCTGCTTCGGCAGCCCCGGTATGTAATTATTGACGAATATTACGATTATGACGGACCCTACGGTGTTCATTATATTATGAATATACAGTTATTTGGTCAGTGGGATTGGGAAGATATTGACAAATTTGAGGGGAAGATGAGAACAAGTTGGGAAAATCATGAGTTCGCGGAGGATGCGGATGCTGTCGAGTTTCGATTTTATCGCAATCGCGATGATGCAGTAAATCGAGTTCAGCCTGAACAGTGGTCTGTTATCTTACAGTATCCTTACTTGGGTACTTTGTATTGATCTGACATCCGTTGCGACAATGTCAAAACCTATGCCTACTACAGAGGCACTATCTACGCCTCTGAGTAGGCATATAAATAACATCAATCACTACTGACTCAATTTCTTTCGTCCAAAAACAGCTGCACTCTGTTATGAAGTATCTCTGCAGCTTCCTCGGCGGTCCGGATACCCTGAAAATATGGTTCAAGTTCCTCGTACACAATATCAACAACTTGCTCAATCCGCGCGTCAATGGGCATAGCATTTTCTATTATGAAACGGAATCTTTCAACCTGTTCTTTCGTGGAACCCTTAGACTGATACCTAATACCGTATTTTTCTGTTAAATATGCCGTCTCCTTCTCAGCCTGTTTGACCTCTACCAACCTGTCAAGTGCGCTGAGTCGAACAGGAAATCTTGCTTCTATAGGATAAGAACTGATATCGGACGACTGTATCATCAGAAACTCTGCATAGGCTCTCTGGCTCTCTTCCGTCAGCAAAAACCGGAAGAACTCCTCTGCACCATCTCGCTTATCAGATGCCGCGCTCAGGTAAAACATATGGGGATCCACATAAATGCCATTTCCCTCGGCGCGGGGATACCCTATGACGGACACCCTGCCATCATAGCAAGCCTCAAGATAATTCAGACCACTTAAGCTCTCCACCCCGAAAAGGCCGTCATTTTCAGCCGCAATCTCACCCTTTTTAAGCATTTCCTCAAATACGGCTGTCCTGTACTTACCCACATCGGCATATTCTCTTGCAAATTCAAGCAATTCCAGGAATGGCTTCTCTGACAGGTGGCTCTTTCCTGCCTCCCAATCAATATAGTCCTTATTGCTGACATCATAAAGGCCATAAACTACAACAAGACGGCATCCATCCACACCTCTCTGCAACATCTTTACATCCGAATCCCTTACTGCATCCATCATTTCCTGCAGCGTCCACGACGATCTGCTGCCTGTCAAGTCCTGTGAATAAGCTGCAAGCCATATCATACACTCGCCAGGTATTCCATATCGGATATTATCCACTATCCCGCAGTCCAAGGCTGCTGCCCAATAATCCTCATTATCCTCCAAGATTCCTTCCAGACTCTGCAGATATCCATTTCGGGCCATTTCTTCTACATTAATCAGTTCTTCGGAATAAATATCAGGTCCCCGTCCTGCTGCCAGCTCAAGCTGGAGCTTTTGAATAAATTCTGACCAATCTTCGTCCTTCTCAGGTTCGAGTATTGTAATATGGTATCTGTCACTCTGCCTGTTAAAGTGAGAAATCAGCATACGTAATCCGGAGTTTGGCAGATTAGTAGTTGCCAGCACGATATCCTGAAAATCATCCGACCGCTCACTCTCCTTTAATTCAAGGAGAAAATTCCTCCCCTCTAGTTTTGCCAGCATCAACAAACCGCCATCCTCTTTTATCGTCATACTATACACATCTTCCAGCAGATACCCCCTGTCCAAAAAATCAAGTAGTTTCACAGGCTCCGCACCCTCCGTCAGCAGCCAAAGATGCTGACAATCTGCAAGATAAAAATCCCCTTTCCGGGTTGACTGTACCTGACAAGACATCGTATCCACACCATCTGTCAACTGGCTCTCCGAAAGTATAGCGGCTCCATCTGCCATCCGCCAGAACCCAAACACCTGACTCCTCATTCCGTACCAGTATAGCACACCATTCTCAGGTTCCTGAACCACGCCATAAATAAGTGTTTCAGGTCCAAGAGTCCTAGTCTCCTGAATCTGAAACCCTTCATCCAACATAATTACGCTATTGCCGAATATCTCATAGGCAAAATAGCCTCCTTCTATGTTCCTACAAAGTTTCGTATTTTCTGAAGTATCCTCCAGTCGCTCCTCCGGGAACAAGTCCAGCTCACCAGTTCCTTCACGCCATTGTGATACAAAATATCCCGAATGATCGTAGGTCAAAAAATCTATCACGCCTTCTCCTATGCCCAATATATCAGTTAATATCCCCTTGCCATGGGCTACTTGCTCACTGTTCCACTTCTGATAGGGCTGTCTGAGTGTCTGAATGCAGTATCGCAGTGATGTCATTCCTATTTCTGAGGATTCGTCAATCGTCCAGCACTGGCTGATGCGATAAAGAGTCTCTCCCTCCAGAATTACGAACTGCTCCAGAACCTCGGTATTTTCTCCCAGTTCCCTTCTCAGGTCCTCATCAGGATCGGGAACGGCTGTCTCCCGGATGCTATAATAAATCCGATTTCCTGTTGCAGCAGTCACGTTGGAGTCTGTTGTGTTGTTCTCACAGCCTGTAAATATTACAGACAGCAGAAGGCCACACAGCAGATGAAGTCCTGCCCTCCTTTTTCTCGTTCCTCTGTCCATAGACAACCATTCCCTCCTGTTAATGATTACTTGTTATATATAATTGTTCGCCCGCAAGCATGGTGAATTTCCGGGGTACATGATGCATAATGCGGAATTACTTGTTTTATGTGATTGCGCGCTATCAGCTTTTATAACTTAGCACATTATGGTACTAATTGCAATTGACAAAATGAAAAGTCTTACTACATAAAGAAGTTCCATGTTGCCAACTAAAAAAGTTGTTTTATGTTAGAATTAACCCAAAAGCTGAGAGCGGCTGTACAGCCGCTCTCAAATTCCGGTATTTCTGTAATTATTCTTTACTTCAGCTGCTCCAATCGCAAATTCACCTGCTCCATCATCTGGGTGTACTTCGCCAGTTTCTCCTTCTCCTCGGCAATCTTTGCTTCCGGTGCCTTTGAGATGAATTTCTCGTTGGAGAGCATGCCATTCACCCGCTTCAGCTCCCCTTCCAGCCGCTTCTGCTCCTTGGTCAGGCGCTCGATCTCTTGGGCGATATCCACCAGCTCTGCGAATGGAATGTACAGGGTAGCGCCGGGGATTACCACGGAAACCGCATCCTGGGCAATGCCTGATTTATCCTTCTGCATGGTGACATCGCTGGCATAAGCTAAGGATGCAAAGAACAGCTTACCTTCGGTGAATGTCCGAAGGATTTCTTCTTTCTCACTGACTACGATCACAGCAGCCTTTCGGCTGGGCGCCACGTTCATCTCGCTGCGCACATTCCGGATGCCGCGGACTGCCTCCTTGATGGTCTCGATATCCTTCTCCTCCTTCGGGAAGCTTCTGTCCTCACAGTACTCGGGCCATCTGCTGATCATGATGGATTCCTCTTCACTTTGAAGCGTACAGAAAATCTCCTCCGTGATAAAAGGCATATAGGGATGCAGCAGTTTCAACGCATCGATAAGCACGGTCTTCAAGGTCCAGAGAGCCGCGTTCTGGCTGGCTGCATCGTCCGTAGTGTACAGGCGGGGCTTTACCATTTCAATATACCAGTCGCAGAATTCATCCCAGATAAAGTCGTAGACCTTCTGGACTGCAATACCCAACTCAAAATTTTCCATGTTGTCTGTGGCATCTTTCACCAGTGTATTCAGCTTGGAAAGAATCCACTTGTCAACAGGCTGCAAGTCCGCTGTAGAAGGCTCTGTCACCTGCTTACCGTCCATGTTCATCATGATAAAACGGGAGGCATTCCACACCTTGTTAGCAAAATTCCGGCTGTTCTCCACCCTCTCATAGTAGAAGCGCATATCATTTCCGGGAGCGTTTCCTGTGATCAAAGTCAGTCTCAGTGCGTCCGCACCGTACTGGTCGATGATCTCCAGAGGGTCGATGCCGTTACCCAGGGATTTTGACATTTTCCTTCCCTGACTGTCGCGCACCAGGCCGTGGAACAACACAGTCTTAAAGGGCTTCTCTCCCATCTGCTCATATCCGGAGAAAATCATACGAATGACCCAGAAGAAGATAATATCATACCCCGTCACCAACACGTCTGTAGGATAGAAGTATTTCAGATCCTCGGTCTGCTCCGGCCAGCCCAAAGTTTCAAAGGGCCAGAGAGCTGAGGAAAACCATGTATCCAGAGTGTCGGGATCCTGAGTCAGGTGCGTACAACCGCATTTAGGACATGCCTTCGGTTCCTCTCTGGCAACGATAATCTCATTGCAGTCGTCGCAGTAGTAGGCGGGAATCCTATGTCCCCACCAGAGCTGACGGCTGATACACCAATCCCGGATATTGTCGGTCCAGTTGTAGTAGGTTTTCTCCATCCGCTCGGGGATTAGCCTGATTTCACCGTTTTTCACTGCCTCCACAGCGGGCTTGATCAACTCATCCATCTTCACGAACCACTGCTCCTTCACAAGGGGCTCAATGGTGGTCTTACAGCGGTCGTGAGTGCCGACATTATGGGAGTAATCCTCAATCTTTACCAGCAGTCCCTGGCGGTCCAGCTCCTCCACGATAGCCTTCCTGGCTTCATAGCGGTCCATGCCGGCATATTTGCCACCGTTCTCATTGATAGTGGCATTGTCGTTCATCACATTAACAATGGGCAGATTGTGCCGCTTGCCCACCTCAAAGTCGTTAGGGTCATGGGCGGGAGTAATCTTCACCACACCGGTACCGAATTCCCTGTCAACATAGGTGTCGGTGACAACGGGAATCACCCGATTCATGATGGGCAGCATCACGCTCTTTCCTATCAGATGGGCGTAACGTTCATCCTCGGGATGAATTGCCACTGCTGTATCACCCAACATGGTCTCAGGACGGGTCGTGGCAAAGGTCAGGAATTCCGTCTTGCTGGGAGTTCCGTCATCGTTCATTACCGGGTACTTTATATGCCACAGATGACCGGCCTGTTCCTGATATTCCACTTCCGCATCAGAGATGGAAGTATTGCACACAGGACACCAGTTGATGATGCGGGAGCCCTTGTAGATATAACCTTTTTCATGCATCTTTACGAAGACTTCCGTAACGGCTTTGTTGCAGCCCTCGTCCATGGTGAATCGCTCTCGATCCCAGTCACAGGAGGAACCCATTTTCTTTAACTGGGAGATGATGCGCCCGCCATACTCACGCTTCCAGTCCCAGGCTCTCTCCAGGAATTTCTCTCTTCCCAGATCGTGCTTGTCGATTCCCTCTTCTTTCAGCTTTTCAATAATCCTGACCTCGGTGGCGATGGATGCATGGTCAGTACCGGGCTGCCAGAGGGCGTTATAGCCCTGCATTCTCTTAAAACGGATCAGAATGTCCTGCATGGTATTGTCCAGGGCGTGACCCATGTGCAGCTGCCCCGTGATGTTTGGGGGCGGGATCACAATGGTGAAAGGTGTCTTAGAGTGGTCAACTTCAGCGTGGAAGTATTTCTTATCCAGCCACTTCTGGTAGATTCGATCCTCCAGGCCCTTGGGATCATAGGTTTTTGCCAGTTCTTTGCTCATAGTTAAGTTGCTCCTTTCTGTCGCAATAGTATGGATTGTGGGAAGCGCCGTCAGTGGTATCAGTCATCCCCTGAATTATGCGATTGTATAAGAAACGCCCCTTACTGACGTACTGATACATCAGCAAAGGGCGTCATAAACGCGGTACCACCTTTATTCACAGCATTGTTTTTCAATCAAATACTGCCTCATGAGACTTCCTGCAAAGTCCTATCCGGTAACGGGGATAAATCGTGAGGGCTTACGGCCTATGCGCATTAAATCGTGTCCGTGATCATTCCGCCATTAAACATTCATTATAAAGCAGATTCAATAAGACAGGCTCATCACACGCAAGCTTTGGGTCCTCCGGCTCGGAAGCTACCTTCCGCATTCCTTCCTTCAAGCAGCCTTTCAGCGCCTCTGGCAGCCGCTCTCTCTTTTAAGGGGTGATGCGTACTCCTCTTCGTCTCAGCCTTTATGATTTCTTTATATGCATGAATATAGTCCATAGGAGAGGTATTTGTCAAGTGTTAATTTTGGTAGGTCGTTTACAGTAATTTTGGTAGGTCGTTTACAGTAAGTCGTTCACAATCATATACACATATCGCAGAAAACTGTCTACCTGTTTTCATCCAAATACAATTGCACTCTTCCATCAATAATGTCTGCCACTTCCCGTGCCGTTTTTTCCCCATAAAAGAAGGGTTTCGCTTCCTCCTCCACAATAACCCAGATTTCATTTCCACCAAATTGATGATATACCGGATTTTTCAGCATATTCCAAAAAAACTGCTGCTCCTCATCCGTCATCAGTCTTGGACTATACTCAACTCCTCCTTCTATATAACGTGTATTTTGATCAATTATCTCTTCACTGGCCTCTGCCCACATAGTTTCCAATAAATCCTTGTTTACTGGAAAAACGTAATCTTCCACACACATCTTTCGCTGCTGCTCCTCTGACATTAAGAAACTAAGGAAATCAAGAGCGCCTTCCTTATGGGATGAGGATGAATTAATATAGTAACTTGCCACGCTCAGTTCAAACCGTCCGCCCTGTGGGCTCGGATAACCGATATAGACGGGGTTGCCTCCAAACAATGAATCAAAATACCAGAAACTCTTAAAACCGCTAATTCCTCCGATTTCATAAGCCACCTCCCCGGAGGCTATTCTTTCTTGCGTTGTTGCCTCAGTCATCAAGTCAGAATAAGTCTTACAAAATTCCAGCATTTCAATAAACTCTTGCTGCTCAAAGGAACTGATTCCCTCCTCTTCGTTCACAAAAAGCTGTATCCCATCTCTCCCTACCCCCAACATGTTCAGCACAAATAAACCGCTCTCCTCTTTCGGCCATCCATAAGGACTCTCACAAAATACAGAAGCGCCGCTGTCCTGCATTACCTGCATACAAGTATCCTTAGTCCAGACCTCATTACTTCCAGCTAATCTTTTTGAGGTAATGAAAGTAGCGATTGAAAATGAAAGCGGCACGCCATACAGCCTGCCATTTACCCGGTTGAACTCCACCGCTCCTTCCACAAGATTTCCCTGTTCCTCAAGGAAGTCCGTCACATCCATGAGAAGACCCTTTTCAGCATAAGGTTTCATCTCTAAATTTTGTAAGATGCTATAAGATAGGATATCGGGCCCTTTTCCATTGGAAAGTTCCAGCTGGAGCCGGGTACGATAATCGTCAACAGAAGTTCCCCTTTCCGGTCCTACAGGAACTATCTCATAGCGGCTGCTATGTGTATTATACTCAACAATCATTTCCTGAAGAGTAACACTTAATACGGTACTACATAAAAGAATTTCCTCTTTTCCATTTTCATTTAGCTCCGGTTCCCGTTCAGTCTCTGTTGTACCATTCGGTCCTTCTTCGGAATTACCGCATCCACATAGAATGCAGGCCATTATTAATATGATTGTAATTAACTTAGTCTTCATATTACCGCTCCTGTTTTGCACTACAGCAAATTATTCAGCATAATTTGCTGTAGTGCATTTTTGATTAATAGTTAATGATTATACTCATGTATATATGGACCAACAAATTCGTAGGGTTCTCCATCTGCTCCACATATGCTACACCGTGTGTATGTTCGATATTTATTGACACATATATGACATGCTACAGTTTCACCTCCTACCTGACAGGGATGAGATCCGGCAGATATAGAGCCGATACAAACAGTGCGATAGCCAATAAATGCACTGCCTCCACTGCCGTGACTACACTTTCCCGCACTCGCAACAAGTACAGTCGACCAAAGTGTAACACCTAACATAACCATTAATAAAAAAAATTTGGATTTCCTTAATAATTTTAATTTCTTCATATCTTTTCACCTTTCATAATTTGATTGTGCCAAGCGCTTAATACGCCATTTTTATGTTACAGTACAGGTTTGCGCGCTACCCGCACCTTAAGTATAACCAATTTATTAATTTATTGCAATAGATATCTATTATGTTATATAATTATATTATATTATATAGTTTTTATTATCTTAGTCATACTATTAATTAAAATGATGCTGCAGCCACTTCGCCACACCGTCCTCTTCATTGGAGGCAATGATACCTGTAGCCATTGCCTTCAACTCATCCACCGCATTTTCCACAGCATAGCACTCATCCGAAATCCGAAACATAGGAATATCGTTGATTGCATCTCCAAAGGATACAATCCTATCACAATTCCATAGCTCTTTCAATCTCATAATTGCTCTTGCTTTTGTAGCTTCAGCTGGCATAATCTCACAGAAATACTCGGGCTGATAGAGCTCTTTCTGGAGAGTACAGACATATCGGGTGTCCGCCTGCTCCAGTCCGCTAACGCTCATTGTATCATACAGTGGCTTCAACTCCTCATATGTGCCAACGCATGTAAAATAAAACACCTCACCGGCATATAGACCGTCATTTCCTTGCAATGGTCGCAGACGTCTGTCTCCCTGTCTCCGGCTCAGATAATTTCTCATTCCCTCGTTTTCTCGGTCCACATCCCAGGACAGCCTGTCCGCTCCATCAATCACGGAGTATACCAAAGGAGAAATATTGTTTTTCTCTAAAGCCCCGCGAATGTTATGCATTTCCTCCTCCGTGAATTTTACCGAGTGCAGCACCTCTCCAGTATCCGGCTTGAATATAAAAGCTCCGTTATATGCAATCACAGGAATCTTTGCTGTTAGTCCGTCAGTAGCCACTGCAGCTGATACCAGCGAACGCGCCGTGGCGTAGGTAAAGAGCATCCCTTCCTCCACCAGCCGGTTAATAATTTCAATACTTCGTTCGCTGACTTTTGCAGCCTGATTTAACAGCGTTCCATCCAAGTCGGTGACATATAAAGTCTTCATCTTCTTTACTCCATCAGTGCGCTGCCTGATATATTTTCTCCAGTTCCTTGCGCGTTAGTTGCTTGATACTCTTTGCCACGACCTCAAAGCTGACTCCGTTCTGAAACAAAAGAATTGCACTGCTTTTTGCCACTTCCTTTGCCGCTTCCTTTGCCGCTTCCTCCGCCTTCTCCTGTGCATATTTCTCTACCGCTTCACACATCTGCTCCACTCCTTTCTGTTCTTCCTTTAAATACCGAACCCTTGCAGACAGTTTTGGGAACAGGGGATTCTCTCCCCTTGTGTTTTTCATATACTGCATCAGCTGTGCCACTTTTGAACCGTCGTTGACCCGAGCATTCACGTAGATTTCTTTTACTCCGTTTTCCACCACCTGAGCGCTTCCCCGTACTGTGCGGTCTATATGATATAGGCATTTTCCTCCCCGCAGGAAATCTGCCTTCGACAGGTAAATCATGCACAGATTGGGAATTTCTTTGAAATCCAGACCCTTCTCTGTATACATCGTGTCTATGTTTGAACTATTGTAGCGCACCCGGCGCTGGTGGTCATCCCGGTTGGATTTTTCCATCTCCACACTATATAGGGTACCACTTACAGATTCGCACATAGCATCCAACGTCACAGAACGCGTACCGCAATTTCGAATGTGGACTTGGGATTTGCTCCACAACAGCCGAAGCTCCGGATCCTGCGATAGAACGGAAAGTATCTCCTCCATAGCGGGCACATCCTCTGCAACCTTAGTAAAGAGATCATCATCCATCACATTCAAGCTGCGGACAATTTCCCGCCGCCTATTAAAGTCTTCCTCCTTACCAGACACAGTTTTTGCCTCCTTTCGCAGGAGACGCAGTCATGCCTGGTTCAAAACGTCAGTTTCAATTCGCCTCTCTGCTATTGTAATAATGGGTTGCAAAAGCATCGAAGTTCTTTGAAATCAGACATTATAGATGAAATATATCACAAGAATACTAATGCTTTTCTATAAAATACCATAGAACAGACTATAAGTCAAGCAAAACTAACATAGAAAAGACATAATAAGTACACTGCACTGCACGACATAACCTATCTATTGTCATGAATTAGAAAACGGGTGAAAATACTTCCCTTCACCCGCTTCCCATATATTGCATTATCGATACTGCCTTACAATTCAACCGTAAACTTCAGACATTCCTTTCCGGTAAGTATCTTCGTTCGCTCATCCGGCTGGCCGAAGCCAACACTGACAACAAAAGAACTGCTGTCAATCAGCTTCTCGCCCTTGTCGTTGATGACAGTAAAGGCATCCTTGTCCACAGGTACCTCCACCGTGCTGCTCTCGCCGGGCTTAAGCGAAACCCTGGCAAAGCCGCAGAGCTTACCGTTGGGAACTGCATTTGCGGAATCAGCCTTTATGTACACCTGCACGACCTCATCCTGTGCAATACTGCTGTTATTGACCACTGTTGCCTTTACAGAAAAGTCCTCTTGCTTCAGAGCTACCTTGCCGCCCTTTACAGCCTCCTGCCCTCCGCAGGAGACGCTCTTTAGCTGCACATCGCCGTAAGTCAGACCGTAGCCGAAGGGATAGAGAGGTTCCTCTGTCAGATACCGATAGGTCCTTCCCTTCATGGAATAATCCTCAAAGTCAGGCAGCCCCTCTGTGTCACGATAAAAGGTCACTGGCAGTTTGCCGGAAGGAGAGATGGCACCCAGCAGAATGTCTGCAATCACCTTGCCTCCTCTTGCACCGGGATACCAGGACTGTATCACAGCCGCGCAGTGCTCCTGTGCATACTTAAGATCCATGGCGCTTCCCGTCATGTTGATCAGAATTACAGGTTTACCGGTCTCTGCCATTGCTTCCAGCAGCTGTCTCTGGGGTTCAGGCAAAAGCAGGTCATTTTTGTCGCCGGATGCATAGCTGTTTCCGGTATCACCCTCTTCCCCTTCCAGGGTCTCATCCAGGCCCACACACAAAATAACCACATCGCTGTGCTCCGCCACAGCTTTCGCCTCACTGATGCGGTCAGGACCTTCAGCCAGGCCCTCCACCCTATCCTTGAACAGGTGGCATCCCTCAGAATAAAATACTCTCACATCCTCGCCCACAGCGTCCTGGATACCCTCCAGCACGGTGATATAGCGGGATGCAGTACCGTGGTAATTTCCGATCAAAGCCACCCGGCTGTTGGCATTGGGACCAACCACACCGATTGCCTTAAGGTTTTCCTTTTTAAGAGGCAGAATTCCGTCATTCTTCAACAATACCACAGACTCCGCCGCTGCACGCTCTGCCAGAGCCAGATGTTCTTTACACTCCACCTTCTCCAGGCCCAGCCCGTCGTATTCCGAGCCATCAAAAAGTCCCAGCAGGAATCTGGTGGTGAATAGACGCTCGGCAGCACGGGTGATATCCTCCTCCGTGATCAGCTCCTGCTCATAAGCCTTCAAAAGATGCAGATAGGTGTTGCCGCAGTTCACATCACAGCCAGCCTTCAGCGCCATTGCTGCAGACTCCTCCGCAGTATCTGTCACCATATGCTGGGTATGGAAATCCCGTATTGCCCAACAATCTGACACAAAGTGCCCCTCAAACTGCCACTCGCCCCGCAGGATTTTCTCAATCAGCGTGGTACTTCCGCAACAAGGCTCTCCGTTGGTCCTGTTATAAGCCCCCATGACAGCTTCAACCCCGGCCTCCTTCACCAGCTTCTCAAATGCCGGCAGATAAGTCTCCCTCATATCCTTCTCAGATGCCTTCGCGTCAAACTTATGACGCAGCGCCTCCGGACCGGAATGCACTGCAAAATGCTTCGCGCAAGCCGCGGACTTCAGATACTCCCCGTCTCCCTGCAGACCTTCCACAAAAGCCTTGCCCAGCTCACCGGTCAAATAGGGATCCTCACCGTAAGTCTCATGACCTCTGCCCCACCTGGGATCTCTAAAAATATTCACATTTGGAGACCAGAAAGTCAGCCCCTTATAAATATCCCTATCCCCCTGCTTACTGTACTCATTGTACTTGGCCCGACCCTCGGTGGCAATCACATCCCCGGCTTCCTTCATCAGCTCCGCATCAAAAGCAGCCGCCATACCGATAGCCTGTGGAAACACCGTAGCCACTCCGGCCCTGGCCACCCCATGCAGCGCCTCATTCCACCAATTATACGCCGGCACGCCCAACCTGGGAATAGCCGGAGCCCCATACTTCAACTGCTCCGCCTTCTCCTCCAACGTCATCTTAGCAACCAGCTCCTTAGCCCTTCTCGCCGCTTCTTTCCTATCTCTCATTCTACAACCTCCTTTTATATCTCACTGCTTACGCCAAGATTCCTCCGGCCCTAAATAAGACACCGGCAGCTTCATATGATCCGGATAAACCCGAACCCTCTCAAGCACCAATCCAGCCTCCAGCGCACCCACCTTAAGCTGCTGCACCCCGCTCCCAAAATGCATCACCGTCTGCACCACTCTGATCTGGTCCAACACCCCTTGACACCACCTGGCATCCCTGTTGTCCCCAGCCAAAAAATCCTTCTCTACCAGCGTCAACACCTGCTGCTCACCCTGTCCATTATCCACTGTGACACGCAAAGGTCTTCCATTCACCGGCGAATTTGTAGGTGCAGCCAGCAGCTCCACTCTGTAATTGCCTTCATCCCGACTCCAGAATCGATACACCAGTTCAGGCCGCTCTTCCTCCACCGAAAAATCAGCCGTGCTGGGAAATACCTTCACGCCCACACCGTAACGACCATAACCTCTGATCGTCCGGAATTCCCCTCGACCGGTATCCTTCTTCGAGCCATAGTGGTCCGCATCCATGGTCACCACTCCGTTCATAGGAAGAAAAGTTCCAACGGGCAATTCCATCCGCTCCGGCGCCGAAGCTGTGATGTCCACAGCAACCGTTGTCTCCCCATCGCTGATCAGAAGCTGCTGACTTATGGTTCCTGCAGGAAGCTTATCCCGCAGACAGCGAAGTTCTATCTGCTGCAGCTGCTCCACCTCGCCGGAAACCGGACTGACCTCCAGCCAATCCGGAATCTTCCCCGATTCCGACCGAATCTGGAAGCGAATAAATCCCACACCGTCGTTTGCTACCTCCAAATACACTTTTTCACAGCCTGCTGACCGGAAATCCTCTACCTTTATCGCGGAAGGACCTCCGTAATTTTTCACACAGACCACATCACCGTCGCATCTGGACACACTCATTCTGGGTTTCTGCACCGGTTCCATAAGACAAATATACGGGTATTGGCAGCCATCCTCGTTCCAGCGTGTAAAACCTATATGAGGTGCAAGCTGCATTCCGTCCCATTTCCCGTCCTTGAATCTTCCAAACTCCTCTATTAATTCCCTGTCTTTTACAATAGCACTCTGCCCCACTCCAATATAATGGTTAGCCACCGTTCTTCCCTGCTTTGCATACCGATGGTTCTTTGCAGCAATCAGGTTCATCTTCAGCAGATTCATACTAGCTGTGGCTGAAAAATGCACCATGCTGTACCAGGCATCCTTCTCCTCCGCCGACAGCTTATCATAAACCTCCGCAGACAGCTTTTCCACAGCTTCCGCACGCCTCCACATACGATCCGCTTCCTGAAAATGGCAGGGGTGATAAATGTCTGCATTCTGAGCCTCCGGCCTGCGAAGATGATTAATATCTATGTATTCTGTAAACACCTTAACGATCTTTTTCTGTAAATCGTCACCCGCCTTCGGGAAGCACTTCTTTGCCCACTGGGCAGTAAATTCCCGATAGCTCTCAGGATTGCTGTATCCCCACTTCTCGTAATCATATGCCAGCGCAAGGAAATACGTTAACGGCACTTCGTGAAACTTCAGGTCGCCCACATTCACAATCCACAGATCCCGGATGCCGTACTCGTAGGCCATGCACATCTGCTCCCATGTCTTGGACAGAGGCGTTGAGTCCACCCACTCATAAGAGATGGGACCTCCGTGATAATCGAAGTGATAATACATGCCAAAACCGCCGGGGCGGTTCCGCATGGAAGCTTCGGGCAGCGTGCGTAAATGACCGAAATTGTCCTCGCAGAGCATACAGATCACTCCGTCCAGCTCCTCCCAATCCTTGAGACCGGGCGTGTTCTCGTCCCCGTAAAAGTAAGCCTCTACCTCCTTATAAAGAGCAAGCATCTGAGGCACCTGAGAGAGATCGGGATTCACATGCTCCTTAATCAGCTGCCGCTGCTTCCGGATGATATCCTTTAAAAGCTCAACGTTCTCCTGTACTGTGGCATTCTCCCCCAGCATGGAAGTATCCCGCTCTCCCCGCATACCGATTGTAATGACATTCTCATATTTGCCGCTGCGCTTCAAACTGTCTTCCCAGTAATTCAGAAGCCCCTGTTCGTTGGTATAAAAATTCCATGCATTGCCGTAACGAGTGCCCTCACCCCTGACCTTATCCCACTCCTCACTGGCTCGCAGACAGGGTTCGTGGTGGGAATAGCCCATGACCACACCGTAAATGTCCGCAAGCTCCTCATTCCTGCTGCCGGGGCCATCCAAAGGGAAGGAAGACGACCACATTGCAGGCCAGAGATAATTTCCCTTCATCCGCAGCAGAAACTCAAATACATGCCGGTAAGCATCGGCATTAAATCCGCCAAAATGGTCGTTGACCCAATTGCCGAAACAGGGCCATTCGTCGTTGATGAAGAAACCTCTGTAACGAACACTGGGTTCCTTTGAGATCACTTCAATATCCGCCTTTACCACGGGCTCACTGACTTTTGCCGGCGCAGCGTCTCCCCAGTATACTAAGGGGGTAACACCCAAATACTCCGACAGAGTGAACATACCGTAAATCGTCCCCCGCTTATCACTGCCACAGATGATCAACGCCTTCTCCACCCCTGAAAAAGGCTGCTCCACCAGGACAATTTTGAACACCTCCCGCTTATTCTTCAGCTCCGCTGACGAAAATTTACATTCCGCTTCAAGGCGTTCCAACAGAGGACTGTGTCCCACGGTTGCACAGAAAATCATACCCTTGCACAATTTCTGAATACTGTCCTCCAGCGCCGTCTCCGCCAGAAGCTCAGGGCTTATATCCGTCACAAGGCGAATATCCTCCGCCACCGTCTCTGCAATCAGCCTTACACCCTCAAAAGCCTGACTTTCCACAAGTATGGGAAGGGCTTTACCGCTTTCCACAAGTTTCATTTCCATACTGCCTCTTTTCCGCTGCCCCACTGGCAGCCCACTAAAATTCCATTAATCTCTCCGTCAACACCCCTGCTCCACCGGCTGTGGTCTACTCCAGACCATACTCTACATATCTTTATTCTACATATCCGAATCCCAGGATAGTGAACTGCTTCTCCTCATCCCCCGGCTGCATGGAGATTTCCACGTGATGCTCCTTCTTCTCCTTCCCGCGGAAGCAGATCAGAGCATTGCAGTGATTCCATCCCACCTCACGGGGATTAATGCTGCGCACCAGCTCTCCGTCCACCCTGATTTCTGCAATTCCCGTGGCCGGATCCGCAGAATCCTTCTCCACGATCAACAGAGCGCTGCTCACAATATCTATCACAAAAGGCTTGCTGCCGCTCTTATGCATCCAGTTGTCGGGGAACTGCCTCGTGAGTTCCAAATCCAGATTTCTTTCCACTGCCTGCAGTTCCTCATCCTTTTCTGTGAAATCACCGCAGTCAATCTTTACTCCCTCAGGTACGTTAGCCCGATCCAAAAGTTTGATGCCGGCAAACTCCCTTCCGTAAGGAGCTGCAATCTGCGTAAGATCCGGCTCCGTATCGTCTCCCGGCAGCCCGTCCACAGTTTCAAACAGCTGCACAAGGCAGTCCGCCATCACTGTATGCCCCAGATTGCTGGGATGGTACACATCATAAAAGAACTGGGCTTTGCTGAACACTCTGCCCTGTCCGGTTTTCTTATAGAACTGCTCAACAACGCAGTCCTTTACACTGACCATTGGCAGATTATAAGCCTTTCCCACCTTCCCTAAGCGCTCCTGAAGGTTATAATCATCACTAAATACAGAGAACAACAGCACTACGGCAGGCTGCTGCTCCGACAGCCAGATCTTATTCACCAGGCTGTCATAGCTCTCCCCCTTGGTCTCATCACCCTCATCGTTCACTGCGAATTCCACCACAACCAAATCGGGCTTCACCGAGCCCTCATTGCATACATCCCGCTGATAGCGCACCATGCCAAGCTCTGAGGAAGTGCCGCCCACGCCGGCCTTCACATAATGGATATTCTCCTCAGTGCCCTTCCCCGCCAACTTGCAGAACCCCTGAAAAGCCTTGTAAGCATAGCACTGGGTATTGATGGGGATTGCTCCAGCGCCCTGGGTAATGGAGCCGCCGATGAAGGCCACCGTCACATCTTCACCCCTCTTTGCTCTTTCAATCACCCTCTTCAGACGCAGTGTATTCCCCGTCTGAACCAGAGATTTTTCCAGCATCTTCCGGTACTCAGGACTTTCCAGATCAGCCTCACACTCCTCCTCCGGCTCCGGCACGTCAAAACCGTCCTGTAAGTACAGACGGACAGAAACCTTTGCTAAAGTGCCGGCCTTTTCAAATACAAAACGCATCTGTCCGGGCACATTATCGTCGTCGGACCAGCCAATTTCAGACAGCTTTATGACATTCTCCATACCGTCGGCTTTCACAGGAACCTGAAAGACCGTTCCGGATCTGTAGGGGTCACGTTTTCCATACATCTGCATCACAAATTCCGTGGTCTCTGTGGGATCTTCCGTCTCCACTGTGACGCCGATAGAGTACACAAGCTTTCGGAATCCCTCTGCTGTCGGCAGAAGTCCAAGTATTTCCTCGTCTGTGATGCCACCCGTGATACGGGCAAAACTCACCATCCGGGAATTATCCAGGTAGATGGTCTGCACACCTCTTCCGTCCTGCTGCGGGGATCCCGCAACCTCCTTATTCCGCATAATATAAAAACTCTTTCGTTTTTTCTCCGGATCCTTCGGAGCTGTTGGTCCTGCCATAGTTTCCTCCATTTCTGCTGCCAAAGGGCACAACACGTCCATTTTGATAATACAAGTTTAATATACTTTAGTTCGATAGACTCCTTAAACCTTGTGGAATCCTGTGCAATTATTGCTTTTTTCCGAGGATAAAAAACGGAGCCGTCCCAAGACAAAAGATGTCTTTGAAACAGCTCCGCAACCGCATGCTTTGTTACCTCTCACTAACTTTCTTCAAATAAGGCAGTTCATCCTCCAGATCCAGGCAGATACTCCGATGCCAGAAAAATTCTCCGAAGAACAGCAGCTTATGAATCCAGTCCTCTCTTATCAGTGCCCTCATCAGGCGTTTCAGGGAATATATTTTTTTACAGGCATGAATATGCTCCAGCTGCAGCTGATAAGGACTGATCTGCTTTGGGTAATGGACGACACATCCGTTATATTTCGACCAGTTCTCGTGAAGCAATTTGTCCCGGTTTCTCTCATAGACCGGTGTGCCCGGAACAAAATACATGGATTGGATAACCACGCTCTTTATGTCATTCTCGATGACAAAGTCTGCCAGCCTGTCACCAATCCCCTCCCGGTCCTGGTCGCCACCCATGATAAACAGTCCACGGACGCTGATTCCGTGGCGCTGAATATTTTTGATAGCACGGCGGATTTCCTCCACAGTACTTCTCTTGTGGAAGGTCTCAAATTCCGCATCATCGATAAACTCAATTCCGATGGCAAGCTGGAAAAAACCGGCCTTTTTCAGCAGAGCCAGCATTTCATCGTCAAACCCCACTTCATACCTGGCCTGAACCGTAAAATGAGTACGGATTCCGCTGTCAATGATTCCTCGCAGCACTGCCATCGCCCATTCCCGGTCAGCAAAAAAGTTATCATCCGTCAGCCATACACCCCGCAGCATCCTGGGGAATCGACCGGAATTAAAGAAGTCCAGTGAATACTGAATATCTTTGATGACATCCTCCACAGACCGAGTGCGAACCCGATGTCCATAGAGCCGAACCAGCGCACAATAATCACAATTATGAGGACATCCTCTGGAGGCGTGAACCTGGGGCCAAATGGTGTTGTAGTGAACCCGGTTACGGTACTGATAGACCAGACTTCTGTCGGCAATCCCGTCAATATTCTCCGGAGGCCTCCGCTCTTCGGTCAATTTAAGCTTTCCACTTTTCAGACAGGCAAGACCGGAAACTTTCAGCGGATCCCCGCTTTCCAGGGCATGCAGCAGTTCCAGAATGCTCTCGTCGCCCTCCCCCAGCATCACATAGTCACAATATCGCACCGCTTCCCGGTAATTCATGGTGGCATGTAGTCCGCCCATGACCACAACAGCCTTTGTATGTTTCTTAAACCATCTGGCAATTTGATATCCACGGTTTGCATTGAACGTGAAGATACCAATAAAAATCACATCCGCGTCCAGAACATCCCGCCTGACAATTTTGGAGATGGCTTCACTGTACATAAAGGTATCCGGATATTCCTTCTTTACAATGGTTGCCAGCGTATTCAGCCCTACTGAAGGTGTCCTGATATACCGGTCATATACCAGATGGTTCAGAATGGTGTTCTTATATGGCCTCTCACCCGGCTCAATAAAACGGATTTTCTGTATTTTCATATCTGTCCCACACCCCTTTCACAGGCAGATGCTTCCACCCTCCCGGCCGTCTCCCTGTCAGAGATGCCACCGGATATCACGCTTGCTTTCTGCTATATCATTGATATTTTATCATCAGACACCGTTAATGTCTAACAGAAAATGGGGAGTTTCCGGGCTTATTCCATTTTTATTTAAATACCAAAATACCTAAGCATCAGCATGGTGATATCCTGTTTAGCGGGCTCCTCTCCCATAAAATCTTTTACATCCCGCTCCATCATACCCAGAATATCCTGAAGTTCATAGGCTTCACCAAGGTTCTGGTTCAGCCGCATATGCATGTGGTCCAGACTGTACTGTACCTGCTCCCTATTCTCTGCTTCAATCAATCCCTTCGTATAGAGGAACAGCATGTCACCCTGCGCAAGCTGCACCGATTGCTGCCAGTATGGCACACCGGCCATACTTCCCAGCACAAAACAGTCCTTGGCAGGCAATTGTTCAAACTCTCCCCCTGCATGCTTCAGATAAGGAGCACAGTGCCCCGCGTTCACATAGGAGAAAGTGCCGCTTGTCAGATCCAGAATGCCCATAAAAGCTGTGGTTGTCATTCCCTCATTGCTCTCGCTGAGCTGATTGTTTACCTCGGTAAAGACTTTTTCCGGCTCAAAACCCAGTTTTGCATAATTCTTGATCAGAGTCTGTGTGATCACGGTCAAAAGGGCTGCCGGAATTCCGAATCCATTCACATTGCCGATCACTACCGCCAGATGGTTTTGGTCTACGAGAAAGAAATTGTAAAAATCTCCGCTCATTTCACTGGCTGTCTGAAGCTTTGCATAGATTTCAAATTCCGTCCTTTCCGGGAAAGCCGGGAACACACTGGGAAGCATGCTGGACTTAATATCAGCAGTAACATTCAATTCCGCGGCAATGCGCTCTTTGTCCGCAGCTGCCTCCTGCAGATTGCCCATATACACTACCAGCCGGGAGGTCATTTCCTTCAGATTCTCTGAAAGCAGCTGAATCTCATCTTTGGTGGACACCATCGGATCCTGAAACAACAGCTTGGAAGGATCTGTCTCACTGTTGCTTTGCTGCACGAAATCTTCCGTGCTGCGGGACATCCGGATCACAGGGGATACCACGCTTTTATTCACCAGACGCAGAAGTACGATAAGAAAAACCGCTCCCACCAGCAGTGTTCCGCACAAAACGAACAAGATATACTGCATAATATCCTGAGATATCTGATTCATGGAAATATCCACACAGACCAGCGCTCTAGCCTGACCATCCACATCCCGCAGGGGATACATTCCCGTCAGCATATAGCCGAAGTCCGCCGTATTGTTGGCGTAAAAAGTAATCTCATCCTCTCCGCCAATTGCTGTCATAAAAGCTTCTGCCATCTTACCGGTAAAACCTTCCCCCGACAGATCCCCCAGAGAGTTAATTTCCTGGTAGGTTTCCAGTTCCTCTGGTGTCACCGCATTCCAGACATACATGGCATTATCAATTTCCGCTGTACTCAGGGGTTGAATCACATAGAGATATTCCACATTGGAGCGGTACTTGATATTATTTAACTGCATCTGTGTCCAAACATAAGGCTCCGTCTTATATCCCGTTTCGATACACCAAATCATATCCCCGACATCAATATAGCTATCGGCTAGCCTGAGGACAGTTTCCGCATATTGCTCATAACGCTTCGTGACATTCTCTCTGTATGTATAAACGCCCAGCAGTCCTAGCGTGACGCTTAAAACAAGTACAAATACAACGCATATGGCAGTCATCTTCCGGCTCAGTTTCTTTTTATTTTTAATATTCTTCTCCATCTGTTTAAACCTCCCGATCATCAATAAATTTACCCATCGCAAAAATACCGTTTAGCGCTCCTGACACTGCTGCCAGGACTGCCAATCCCGAAAATGGGTTGGTTCCACCCATGACGGCCCCGAACAACATCGGTCCTGCCGAGCCGCCCAAATTGTCCATGAGATTATAGACCCCCATGGCCGATTCCTCCCCATACTCTTGTACACCGGAAAGCCTTGTAAAATACGTTTGACGCACCGATACTCCAAAACTGCCCGCAAATCCCAACAGCAGCAAAACCGTCAGAAGTACGGGAACTGTACTGTAAAATCCAAACAGTAAGAGTGATGCCAGCGCCAGTCCGCCGGAAAGATAAATTGCTCCCTGCCCGAATTTACTGCTCATATATTTCGTTACGCCTACGCTTAAATACACACTGCACAATGAATGTAGCATCAGAAGCAGACACACTATGCTCTCGCTGAATCCCTGAGCATTCCCATAGATAGGAACATAATAATACACAAAACTATTGATGAGCACATAGGGAACCTGGATAAACAGAATGTATGGTAAGACACCTCTGGAAGACAGGAATGCTCCCACATTTTTCTTCTGCCGCCTTTTTCCTTCCCAAGCGCTGTCCAAAGACTTTCCCAAGAACACAAACAGCAGCATGACCAAAGCCCATACTATGGCCGAACAGCTAAATACCTTGCGCTGTCCCACAGCACCTGCCAGAGACGCTCCAAGCATCATCCCGCAGGCAGCGCCTGAAAGACTTCCCGCATTGAACAGGGAAAAACCCTCCGTCCTCACATCCTCCTGTGAAACTCCGGCAATAAACATATTCATGGAGTTGGTGATTACCCCCATGCCAATGCCGTTCAAGCTAAGCCCCAACACAAGAAAATAATAGCTTTTTCCCAGAAACAGAGTCATATCACCGCACATACTGACCGCCGCTCCCACCGAAGCCACCAACCGGAAGGGAAATCTCCGTAAAAGAGGTGCGCAGAATAGGGATGTCACCCCCACAAAAATCAGATTCAGAGTGATTGGCAATGAAGCGGCAAACTCCCTGGGTAGTCCCATATCATTTGTCACAAAACTGGCCGCATATACAGGCATGAAGGAACTTGCCACATTAAATGCCGTGTATGTGACAAATATACTCAGCCGTAGTAAATGCAAAGGAATCCGCGGCTTCCCGGCATTTTGCACCACCTCCATATTCTTCCGGTATCTGGCTCTCCATTCGCAATAAGAAAGAATTTCCCCAAACAGTGCAACAACAATCATAATCACAAGGACCAGGGTGATTAAAATAGAACGTTTCATCTGCTTAACGCTGGCGGATATCACATATGTTGTGGTACCCACCTCGATTACTCCGGCAACCCTGCCCTGCCCGTCTAACACGGGTACAAATACATAAATATACGACCCTGTGGCATCATTTATTTCATTCTGCATCTCTTGTTTGGTCTTATAAATACGGGCCAGCTGCTGGGTCTCCTCGTCCTCTCTTGGGAAATAAGTACCAATGGAGTTGTCCAGATAAGCAATGGCAAACCCCTTGCCATTTTCGTAACGCAGCACGTTACAGTACATCTCCTGAACGTAGGTATCCTCTCGGTTCATCCCTTTCTCCAACACCGCCATCAGAGCCTGATAATCCTCGTTCATATAGTCCTCGGAAGTGCGTATCCGCCTCAGGCCGTCTCCATCCACCATGCCACTGATAGTATGTGCCAGAATGTAAAGCTTTCCCACCAGTTCCTCACGGTAAACGTTCGCAAACTGATTTAACAGCTTCATTACAATAATTGCGGCCACTACAGCAGCAGTGCCCGCTGCCAAAAGTCCGTTCCTTTGTACCTCGGACAGATGAATTCCAGATAGAAGAATCATCACGCGAATCCCCAGCCACAGCAAAGCCAATCCAGCAACCAGAATAAGCAGCTGAAAGACTGTCTCCCGCAACAGGTAAGAGGAAGACTTATGAAAGGTATTTCCGCTGATCTGAGGTATGATTACAACGGGTTCATCCTCCCCCCGGTCAAAAGAATCCACCCGACATATCTGAACCTGCGAATCCAGCAAAATTCCCAGGATAGTTCTGCCATCCTGGGCAAATGCGGAGGTTATGCTTAAGACTTGTCCCTGATCCGCAAAAATCTCCAGGCTTTCCGCTCCTTCCTTGTAGCGATACAGCTTGTTTTGCCTGATATCTGCCAGATAGACCAAATGGTTTCCGCCCGCTGCCAGACGATAAAGCGCTGTCTTTCCTGTATAAGCCGGATCCGTTGCAGTGTCATACAATACTGTCAGTACACCGTCTGTTCCCTTTAAAAGCCTTCCCCGCTTGTCCAGTGCATAGACTGTGGCTATATTATCATCCAAAGAATAATCCTGAATCAGATTAAATGCATTGTCATATTCGTAAAACGCCACCCGCTCTACATGCTTTGTCTCTACCAACACCCGGCACAGATAAAACCCCTCCTGCTCCGACGCCACAAAATACAGCGCCTGATCCCAGAAGGACAGCGCAAACAGCTTGTGTTTATCTACAAATTCATCCTCATAAGTGATTTCAAACAAAGTGTCCACATATTTTCCCTGTACATCATAGACAAGGATAGCTTCCCTGGCCACTGCCGAGCCCGTCTCATCCCAGCTGGCATCCAGCAGATAAATATTCCCCGACGGATCAGCTTCTATATCCTCCAGATAGGAAAAAATGTCCGACTCCTGTCCGGTGCTTTTCAGCAGATATTCCACTTCTTCCTGAGAATTAATCTTCACTACCCGAGATCTCTCATCGTCTATCACAAAGACATTCCCCTGCCCATCACTCTGAGCCAGATAAGGATTGATCAACGTCACTTCCGGATCCGGTAACAAAGAATACCCGGCATTTTCCCTCTGATAGACATAACAGCCTAACAAAAGCAACAGCAACAGCACTCCGTCCGTCCAAAGCATTTTTCTTATTTTAACATATTCTTTCAATCTGTGTAAAGCCTTCATGTTATACCTCGTTTACACCAACTGTCTCACATATAGTCTTTATACTTAAGCGGCGCATTGAAAATAGTCTGCTCCCCATTTTCACTAAGCTTCTCCGGATAAAGAACTGCCGACAAAGAAAATGCCCCCTTATGCACCTTCCTGCACTTTCGAAAAGAATCTGTCTCGTCCAGATTATCTATCTGGATGACTTGAGGCGTCTCCCAAAAATAGTAAGGCAGCGCCAACATAGAGATATAGTCAAAAACAGCATCCGTCTTCGCCCGCCTGGCGGTCAGTCTGTGAATCAATCCTGATTTCCGGAAAAATGCCTCCCGCCTGGCATGAAATATTTCGCATGCCTCCTTATCCCTGTCATGCAGTACCCTGACAGTTACATCCGGATACTGTTGTTTCAGCTCTTCAATTTTGGTGAGATACAGATCTGCAATCCTGTGAGCTTCCAAACGGAATTCTTCCATTGCCTGTAATTTGACGGCATTATCCAGAGGTGTAATGACTGTAGATAAATATTTCAGATAAGAAATATCCGGAATCACTACAGCCACCTTGGCTCCCAGCACGGCGCCCACGTCAAACAGTACCTCAAGACTTTCAAATTCCTGACTTGTCACCCCTTTTTTCCAATTAACAAAATGAATGCCTTGAATTTTACGGTAATATTGCTCTACATGGTCAGCAAATTCATATGTCTTTTGACCAATTCGGTCATAATGATGGCCGCTGGAGAAATCATAGGAAAACCGCTCGCCATCCTTATGCTGTATTACAATCTCCACCTCGTAGAGTCCAAACAGACATGGCCCACCTACCAGTCCAATGGGAATGTTCTGATCAACAGCGCTGCAAATGTCATCAACATTCTTAAGCAAAAGAGGTATCTCACGTATCCATTTAATCCGTACTTCTCTCAGGCGTGGGATTTGACTCTCCAAATCTTCAAAGCTGCCCAGACAGACCGTGTTCTTATACACAAGCAGTTTCCTACCCCAAATACCGTAGATCTTGGCCATCTCACGCTGCACTTCCGACTGATAATTCAATTCGAGTTCCTTAAGCGCATTCTCGATACTGTGCTTCACAAACCGCAGGCTGCGAATTTGTGCCATGTGTCCGTAGCCCTTGGGGTCTTCTATTTTGATTCTATGTATCCGCGCCTTAATCTCCTCTGTCATCCTGAGCAATTCCTGATATACCGGATCCCCTTTCTTCTCTTCCATCTTTCTCTGAAAAAGGTTCTCCGGCCAGGAATCTCCCCGCCATTTTTCCGCTGGCTCTATCTTAAAAAAATCACCTGCCGTCATGGGAAAATGATTTACTTCGTCTTTTGCCAGAAAATAGACTGTATCTTCCTTAGAAACCGATCTCGCATCCAGCAGTCCATCAATTGTCGTTTTCATCGCCCAATCTCCCAACACCTGATACCTTCCCCGATGTCAATAGACATCCAGATAAGTAGGAGGGTCCTCTCCCGTATCCTTTCCAGCAATATATCTGTTACAGAGATATAGGTATTCTTTCGCTGCACCATCCATACGATTGGCCTTCAACACTTCAATAAAATGTAGCCGGGCGTCCTCAAAATTTTTATTTTGAAAAAGCTCCACACCCTTTCCAAACAGCAGTCGTGTCTTGCGTTTTCCGTTTTTATCTGCCGGTTCATCCCCGTCATACACATCGTAGATTTCCTCGTTAAGTCTGGCGGTCTTAAGATAAATACTACCCAGGTACCGGCTGTTATAGCTCTTATCAAAATCGGGAATCTGCTCCTTAAGGCTTCCTGTGACCAGTATTCTGGCTCGGAAGCGTACAGCCAGTTCCTGCAGAAATTCTGCCAGTCCTGTTGTCTCTGAGATTGTCAGAGTCTCAAAGCGCCTCTCATGCCCTACCATTCCCACCATGATATCGCCGTAGGTCAGCCCGATAGAATACAATTCCCGAATGCCGGTCTGATTCAAAGCATCACAGACAGAAACTGCACAGCATAGAGCTCTCTCCGGTTCGCTCAGAAAAAAAGCTGACAAACCCGCATCTACATATTCATCAATTTCCCCTTCCTGATACAGGATACAGGGAACCACAAGATTTAAGCTTTTGTTTACAAAGCGGAATATTTCCTCAGCGCTCTGCTGTCGGACAATCCTGGCAAAGCCGGGGATATTATAGGAAAGGACTGCTGCCTTTACACTCTTTTGCTCGCCTATTTGCAGCTTTTCCAGTTCCCCCTGCTTAAATAGTTGAAGAAGCCTGCACGGAAGCATTGCGCTGTAAATACGCTCTCTTTTTCCGGCCATCTCCTCTCTGCGACGGCTATCCTCAAGCGACTGCAACAGTCTGCGGCACCTGTGTCGCTGCACAAGAAAACACACTGACATCACTGCTGCAAATACCGCTAATACTACTAATCCATATATCATTATCTGACCCATTCCACACCTCTTTTCTTCCTTTCAATCTCAAGATTTAACTTGTACACCCGTTGTGCCGGGATTTTGTACCTTTATCACTCCACCATAAGCACACATACATTGGCTGCTGTCATTCAAGCACGGTTTTCCACCCACCATAATGGTTGGACTTCCCGGCGCCCAGGGAGCTGCAGTGACAGGAATGCATGGCATCGGAGTCAACACTCCCATTGCGGCAGCGGTCGCGGAGGCCACGGTGGGATTTGCCATAGAACTGCACATGCCGAAGGGAAGAATATTGACCATAGGCACTTGATCCATAATACTGGCCATGGGCATCTTTTCCATCACTCGGCATGCCGGAAGTACCGTCAGGGTAGAAGGCGCCATTCCAAAGCTGCACATAAGCGTTGCGCCGCCAAAAACTCCAAATCCCATCTATGCTTCCTCCTTCCAGATATCTTCTGCAATTCGATTCTCTATTCCGGCTGTGAGCGTAATTTCACAAACCTTCTCTATCCCTTCTTCATCCACCAGAATGCAGACACAGGGCTCAGCTCCCGTCAGACCGGCAAGGGGGAGATAAAAACTCCCGTCTTCTCCGGCAGCAGCCTCGTACACCTGATATACATTTGTATCTGTTTTCCGATAAGCCCTTGAGAGCGGATGCTCTAAAGTACAGATATTTCCCCTTTGATCCGATACCTGGAAAAATTCCATATTCTTTTCACTCCCGCAGATACAAAGTTTTTTTCCTTCCAGAGACAGCTCATAGGGTCGAAATAAGAACAGCTCTGTTCCCTGTACATCGGGATCATAATCATACAGAAGCTTACAGTTCCTTTTCTGCTTAGGTAAAAATAACCTGAGCACATTGCCTTTTGGCAATGTGCCGCGGATAATCGTCGCTCCCCGTGGAAGAGGATAATTGGTTCCCGGAAGCATCCTCACCTGATAGATTCTGGGTTCCTCCTCTATAGGCAGCTTGAAAACCTGCTTCTGGTAAAGCGGCCCCTCCAGGCAGATTTCCACTTCGCTGCCTGCAAGATCACAAAATATGTGATAGCCGTCCGGCTTTCGGATGGAAGAAATGTTTTCTTCCGTTGTGTATACGCGCAGCCAAGATCCCGTAATAATCCGATCCGTAAAGTCATCAATGGGAAGCAGAGCCAGCGATACCTTTCTTTTAAGTCCTATTGTCATGTATTTCATTTTTCCTCACACTCCCCCGCATTCGCGGCATATCTTTAAGTCACTCCTGCCGTTTCCGCCGAAACAGTTTAGCAAAAGGCTTAGCTGTAATGTCCTGTCTGAATTCAATTTCCTGTACTCGCTTAACTTTCTCAGTCCTGGCAGACTCCAGGGCTACAGGCCCAACCCGGTAAAACAGTGAAAGCTTTGGTGCAAGATTTGGAAAGGACCATAGCTTTGATTTTTCTTCCGCGTCTGCCTTCATGATTTCTATCCTGATTCTGTCTTCTTCGTTCCCCCCGCCAAATTCCATCGTATTCAAATTCAGAGTGGGATAATCACGCAATACCTGAGCTACCTTACCAAGTATCCTCTGCTCTTCCCCGGAACGGAATTTCACGTCGCCGGCAGAAAATGCCGTGATCAGATAGGACAATGTCAGATGAATCGGAGGAAATTTTTGTCTGTCCGTCCCGTCCGATATCATTCCACTCACACGGTATGTATCGCTTTCGCTCACATCGTACAGGTGAACGCAAAGCACCATATCCCCCCTGTCCGCAGGCGATGCCAGACCAATTCCTGCACTGTCTGAAATAATATCCGGTACCAGTTCCTTTCGAAGAAGCTGCACTATTGCGTTTCCCGTTTCCGCTATCACTGCATAATCGCTCATTTTGCCCTCTCATTCCGCCCCATATTTGGCTTCTGTCGTTTCCAAACCTTCGGTTTCCTGATTTGGTTCGCCCGATACATATATGGGCTTGTCATCGTAAAATATTCCTTTAACGATCACCGCCCCGGTATCCTTGTCGTACTGAATTCCCATGCCGTTGTATTTGCCCTGGTGGAACTCTCCTTTATAGACCAGAACTCCCTTGACATAGTGTTTCCCCTGGCCGTCATACTGGCTTTCCCGGAAGCCTCCCTCATAGATCAGATAACCGGTTACAGGGTCATATATTTTCCCCTGGCCATCGTAAAAGCCTTGATAAAAGCTACCTTCGTACAACAAGCCGCCTGTCATCTCATCATACAGCCTGCCCTCTCCGGAATATTCTCCCTGTTCAAATGTTCCGTCATAGAGAAGCATACTTGTCACCACATGATATTGCTTGCCGCACCCGTGGCACTTCCCTTCTGCAAAACCACCCTCGTATATCAGGAATCCTTCCGAATAAAGCTTCCCCTCTCCATCGTAAAGTCCGTTGTCGATGCCGCCCTGATAGAGTAGATTCCCCCTTCCGTCATAGTAAACCGCATTTCCCGATGTTAGGATGCCCTGGTGGAAGCGGCCCTGACCGACAACCTTACCGTTCTCATACTGGATCCCTTCTCCCTCATACCTGTCCCGGGAAAAAGATCCGTCATAGACCAGCTCTCCACTCTCATCGTACGCTTTTCCACTGCCCGACCTCTCTCCCTGCAAAAATTCTCCTTCATAGGAGGTACCACCATTTTCATAGAACAACACACCCACTCCTTCGAATAGTCCTTGGGAAAAGCTGCCGCGGTATTTGATCTGGTCGTCAGTATAATAAAGAATGCCATTTCCTTCATACAATCCCCGGGAAAAGTCACCTTCATAGAGCAGGATTCCGTCCTCTTGGTACAGCTTCCCCGTTCCTTCATACAGCCCTCCGGCAAACTCTCCTGAATACTGAACTTTTCCATTTTGATAAAAGCTCTCCCCCATGCCGGAGTACTGATTTGCCAGGAATTTCCCCCGATATATCAGATTCCCGTCCCAGTCATAAAGTGTACCCTGTCCGTTGAACTGCCCCTCCGTCATCGTACCCACAAAGATCACATTATCTGTTTCCAGATCTCCCACTAGCCGAACTCTACCGGTATATCCTTCTATGTCCTGAGAATGGATGACCATGGTTTTGGTCAGAAATCGGGACTGTATCCAGGGATACACTATCCACACAAAAGCCAGCGACAGCAAAACCATAAGCAGAACCATAAGCATAAAAAAGACAATAGCCATTTTTTTAGCTACATATTTCTTGCCAAGGTGTAAGTATCCCTTTAATGAGTCCGGCTTTTCTCCAATTTTTCTGTAAACCTCCCACAATCGCTGCGGAAATGTTTGTTGCAACTGCTCCTGTCCGTCCTCACACAGCGCTTGATACACCGGCATGAACTCCCGATACAACTCCAGATAGTCAGACATCTTCCCTTCCCCGAGGGCAGAAAGATATTGATCCAGCAGTGGATACTGCCTCCTGATCAATTCCTCTTCAAATATGAGCTGCATCACTTCCATAAGCCGTATGTCTACCGCCTTTATCGTACAGTAGTCGAATGTTCTCACCTCATCTAAGTGATAGTTCCAGTCCACATCCAAACTGTCAGTCACCGTAATCATATTCGACTGCAGGGCATTCCTCATGAAATAAGGATGGGGACGGCGCAATAGCAGCTGTTCCAACAGTCTGCGTACAATCTCAGCCCGTTCTTTTCTTTCACAGTGTCCCGTAGCGAGCTTATCTGCCAACGTCCGGCCTGAACTGTATGTATAAACGCTATAAAAGGCACCATTCCACCAAAAGCATTCCTTAAAATCCGTGAAGCCACTCCCCTTGACCTTCTTCTCCAAAAATAAAGTGAATCTTTTTGCCAGAGTGGATTCCGCTATTTTTACCAACAAATAAGCTTCCTGTTGTTGCTGCTCTTTACAAACAAATTCAGTTATCCTGCTTGTGCGGTCTAGTTCGCGGATTACTTCATAACAGTGGTTATAACTTTGAATAATCATCCATATCCCCCTTCTTCCCACCTTACATCAGTTGGATAGAGCTTTTGTTCCCGTATTCACGCTTCAATACATTTCGCCCTCGGCGGCACAAACAATCCGTGAGAAGAATGCCTGTTTTTGGCATTCTTCCGTGTGAGACATAGAATTTCTTTGCGAAGCAGCCACTGCTGCGAGCATTAGAAATTCTTCTCACACTTTTCTCTGACGATGACAAAGATGGAGGCCTTTATCTCAGGGTAAGCAGCGCTCACAGCCGTCACTTCATAAACACCTGCCGTGTTAGGCGCTGTGTACATTCCGTTGGCATCTATAGTGCCGCCGTGATCCTTTACCTGCCATACAACACCGGTTTCATTCATATTGCTGCATACCGCTTCCAAGAAATAACTCTCTCTGGTGCTTAAGTTCAGCACATTCGGGCGTATGAAAATTTTGGGTTCCTTTTTCTCCTCCACCAATTCTCTTCGGTCACGGATAGCCGTCCAGTGAATCCTGAGTTTATCCTGGGGTACTGCTGCCAGTACTCGCACACCGATCACAAAGACACCTCTCTGAGAATCCGTCTTGGCGCACAGTTCCACTCTGGGGAGATTGTTCCGAAAAATTCCACCTGAGCCAAAGTATTCTTCCTGGGAAGATGATCCCTCTATGCTAAGAATGATGGTGGTGCGGCCTATTCCCAGACCGTGAGAGATTTCCCGGCTAAACAATCTCTTGCCTTTGGCCGAGCCTGTGCCCAATTCTATCTCCTCCGTGCCTTCCGCAAAGTTCACACCGTAAGCATCCCTGCGGCCGTGCATACCGGTCTCTTCCTGACTGCTGCCATCCATACCCGTCCCGGTTCCGCATTTCTCCAACATCCTGATCATGCCATCTTCCAAAAAGCTTCCCGCTACATACTGCTGAAACGGCATCTTCTCAATCTCATTGATGACAACTACGTCCCCGACCCTCAATAGGGAGATTTTCGCAAGGTAAATCCTCTGACTGCTGCCCTTCAGTATTTGTTCCATTCCCTTCTCATAGTAATCGCGGCGCACTTCTTCTCTTACATTTCTGCTGCCGATCTGCAGAGACATTTGAGCCTCAGCCTTCTCTACCGTCTGATTCTGACCGATCCTCAGCTTAAAGCTGTCCGGCACCAGTGAGACTGTGGCCTGAGTATCCTTTATACTCAGGGCGTCCAGATAGTAGGAGACCGTGTACCGTCCCGCTTTTTCAAACAGCAATTCATCAAATGATACCGTCAGACACGGTCTCCCTTCAAAGGTCAGGCATTGCAGTTCCAGCTCATAAGAAAAGGCAAAGTGCTCCTGCTGTCCCATATTTTCCACTTCAATTTTAATTTCAACACGGTCCCCACCTTGCACAAATCTGGGCATACTCTGCCACACTCGAATCCCTTTGTCCCAGTAGACCTGTTTCGTAGTCTCATAAAGGCTGCGACAATTCAGTCCCTCCAGTTCAGGCTCGCTGCGGGTCAGGTACAATCGATAGCCCTCCCGAATCTTATTAAAAGAAGTATTCTCCTTTTGATCGCTATGGCTAATGCTATATACTGCCTGGGTCTCCTCTTCCTCATAATCTATGCACAGATAGAGGTAACCCGTGTTGCGGTCCTCCTCATAGTCGCTAAACCCTTCCAATGTCTGCAGTCTGCGGGCTACCGGTTCATCAATGACAATCTCCCGCCCGGAATAATCCAGCGCCAATCCGCTTTCCACCAGGATGGTAGTATCATCCACTCCCACCACATTCATGCCGGTAACCACACCGGTCCCGTAAAGGAAACGGTTCAACATACGCCTCTTGTCATTCCCATACTGCTGCTCCAGGCGGAAATCATCCACGGAAAGCAGCTTACCGTAAAAATAATTGTTTCTTTCAAAAGGAAAATACTTCGAATTTTTCATGTTCAATACCCACACCTTTCCATTTTACAGCCCCCTTTCGGAAGCCAGCCTGTAAATATATCATTTAGACAGTACTCTAGCCGGCTAAACTGTCACAAAGTCAAGCCTGCTGTCCCTTCCCAGCGCCGCTTCCGTGTACTGTCCCAGCACGCTGTTGACACCCAGATAGGAATATCCGTCCGCAAAGATATAAGGTTCCAACACCACCAGACGAAACTCCATCTGTACCGGTATCACTTGCTTAAGAAGCCGAAGAAGAGCTTGATGATCTTTATAATCAGGGATGCATTCTCTTCTCACAAGCACGGTGACACTGTATGGATCATCCTCATAAAGACTTTTTAGAAGTCTGTCATTTGAATCCGCAGTCTCCGCCCAATCCTGCCATTCAATTACGAAAGGCGTCTCCCCGGTGTACAGTTCCACAAACATTTCAACCCCTTTGCCGGTTCCTCTGGCCTCAAAAAATTCTCTTGCATGGGCCAACAATCGGCGCAGTTGGCTTTCCGTCCACATGTGGGGCTCCTCTACGTCCAGCCAGGAGGCGATAAAGCGCAGCATATCCGGCTCCGCCACACTGGGATCCAGGCAGTTTGCAAACTCCTTGATCTGCCATGAGATATCATCATAAATGGACTGGTAGATTGCCAGAAAACGGTCCAGAAAGGAATCCTTTCCCATTTCCCTGCGGTATATCTCCGGCAGATTAGCCATCCAGCTCTCAGCCGGAAAATAAACTAGAAAATCTCCCATCTCAGTCCGCCCCGTTCCCTGGGGATAAACCTCCAACAGGAACCACAGATAACGCCCTTCCAGGCTGTGCAGTAGAATGTCAGGCTCTAACGCCAGCTCCCTTCGCAGAAAAGGCCGGCAGATTTCCTTCTTCTCGGAGAGTGAGAGCTGCCCAGACTGCAGATCCTTCCTCAAATCCAAGATTCTACCCCCTTCTTCAAACACAATCTCATCGGAGGTATAAAGGGAAATTTTGACCATAGCCTGTCCCGCCTCCGGTATACTGCAGGTCAGCCTGTGCCACACAGTTCCCGGGGAAACACTGTCCAGAATACGGGACCAGTAGGAAGCCCTGCCCGGACAATCACTCTCCACGGATAGCCCCGCAGAGTGATATGCCATATACTCTCCATATCCTCTCTCGTAGTCCGAGGACTTATTAAAAACAAAATATTTCATACACACCTCCCTTCCTCTCTTATCGCAGCAATCTCTCACAATATACTGCACGAGCATCGGACAATAATTTCGTCTGCAATTCCGTTCCCCGGAAATACCAGATCCCCATAAGAATTCCGTTTGGCTTCGTTCCCCTTCGTCTCCAGCATCAGGTATCGAATGCCTGCCACACACTCAAGCCGGTCAATATATCCGTACAATCCGTTGTAGGATACCGTTCCACCGAACTGCTCTTTCAGCTCTGCCAAATACTCTTCCACCGCCAGTCTCACCGCACTTTCGGCATCCTGATACTGGGGATGAATCACTGCCTCCACTGAGACTTCAAGCCTGACATAGACCGGCGCAAGCACCTTAATATGCACTCCGAGAAGTCTCTTCTTTTCCAGGTGCCGCAGAATATTTTGGGTAAAAGCGGGCGTCAGTCCGGGGCGTCTCCCCGGGCTGTAAGGCTTTACTACGATCCGTACCGTGTTCCCGATCCCTTTCCCATCCTGAGCATCCCCAAACAATGCCTTACAGCTCTCCACTCGCAGTCCGGGTGTGGCTCTCACCATCTGTTCATAATCCTGTGACGTCACAAGATTTCTGGGCTGCTTCAGTTCTCTGCGCACCCTTGCAAAGGCATCTTCCAATGTTTCCTCATCCTGTCCTCCGCCGGCATCCCATCGATTAACTGCCTTGATCTTTGCCCATTTCTGATCCCTGAATCCCTGTATCCGTTCACGTTTTACATTTCCCCTGCTCCCTAAGACACGGGAGTATGAGATCAGAAGTATCTCCCCCTCCGGAGCCATGCCATGTATACTGTTTCCAAACAGGATTCTGCCCGTAATACAGTCCACACAATAATGTCTATCCGATTTCCCGGATCCCGCAAAATCCTCCCGTCTTTCCCATTTCCCATATACTCCCGGCTGATCCGCCTCCTCTACCAGAAGCTCCAGATCCTCATAAAGTATCTGATCCTCATCCAAGTCAAAACTCTCATTTGGAAAACCATGGGCGGTTCCCAGAACAGCATGACGCATGTACCAGTCTTCTTCGCTGTATGCCAATATCCAGAAAGCTTCTGCACTTGACACTTCCCCGCACTGCTCCAGCCGGATCCGGATCCTGCCGGAAGCTTCCTCCCATTCTTTACCCGTCACGGGAATCTCTTTGTAAAGACCATTCCTCTCCACGAAAACTCTCACTCCACCGACGTTACAAAGGTTGTGATTGCCCCAGAGGATATCACTCTGTCCGGCTTCCGATGCAGCCATCCATTTTACCACGGTTTCCTTCTGCTGCACTCGCATGGTATTCATATCCAGAAAACTGATAACGGGAGCGGTCTCATACCCGCTCTCCTTAAGAAGCACACGAAGAAAGTACCCTCTTTCCTCTCCGATCCGGCGCTCCTGCATCCGGCTGTTTACTCGGAATACAATCTGACCGTCATACAGGAGGCCAAAGGTCTCCTCCCGAATCAGTTCCACGGGCTGATACTCATGTCCGTCCCAGCAGGAAAAACGCAGCTTTGCCAGTGGAATGGTATCTTTCTGTGCAGGATTACGGGGAAATCTGCCCTGCCTGTCCACATGTATGGTCAGAGCCATCCTCTCCCCCACGGGCAGCGGACCGGAAAGTCCGATATAAAAGCAGGTTCCCTCTCTTGCCATACTGCCAAAAGGGTAGAACTGAAGGGGCTGCCCCATGGCTATCCTGTCCCTGTCTAAGAAACTGACCATCTCCTCCCGCCATCCAATACAGCATGTGACCGATACCCCCGGCAGTGTCTGTTTTTCCATGGTCTCAAAGGTCACACCCGCCGCATCCAGTCTGCACCCTTCCTGAATACGACAAGGGGATGTGACATCCGCTGTCACAAAGCATTGGGCCGCAGAGCGATGCTTAATGTCCGTTCCCAGAAGCTGCAAATACTTTCTTCTGTGCCGTTCTCCTATATGGTCCAGCTCATACTGTTGAATCTCCTTGCGCCAGGCGAACAATTCTATCAGAGTGATTCCCGGGTCATGATAGTTGAAATCCGTCCACTCCGGATAAAGGCTCACTATTCTGTTTTTTGCCCGATCGACCATCTCGTCAAAGGACGTTCGGTCGAGGTTTATATCAGGCAGCATATTCTACCTCCCTTTTACTGTCACAACTACTTCTATCTCTCCGCAGACAGGGAGCACATAGGGATGACTGCGGATACTCTCAGGCTCTACCTCCTGCTTCCCTCTGGGGCCGCTTATGAAGGTCATAAAATAGATCTTGGAAATCCATTCAATTTCCGGTATCTCTCTTAATAAATTTCGAAACTGCATGGCATCGGGCAACTGCCCGATGTTCCATCCATTGCCGTCAAAGTGGCCGCTTACGGAATCAAGAAAAGCGCTGATACGCTCTTTTGTCTTGCGTCGCACCGGAAAGATATCCTGAAAATCTCCCACTGTCACTTCCGCCCGCACCTGGATCTCCACCAGCTTAGGCTCTGTGATATAAAAAAGTCCCCCTGCCAATATTCCAGGATCCATCCTGGGCATCAAATACTTTCGTATATCCTCCTGTACTGCATGGAAAAGACTTTTATCCTCCTGTCGGTTTTTTGGCTGGATAACCAGGGTAACTGCACCGACTTGCCTTTCACCCTTATCATTTTTTCCGCCGAAGCAGCGCACCTTCTCCAATACCCTGGAGGCTTCCAGAGCCAACTCCTCATAATCTTTAGCAGTCACCGCCCGATCCCAATGGCGCAGCTTGGCGCTACAGCGCTTTATTGCTTCCTCGGGAGTCTCCGGATCCAGGCCTCCCCACAACGGCATGGGATTGCTGACACTTGAGACAAATCCCACGGTTCGATTCAGCTTATTGACCTTCCCCGGTCCAACATTTCCTCTTAAACCACCGCCACATCTGTAATGTACCCTGATGCCCTCATGCTTTCCAAAAGGAGGAACCCGTCCATGGGAACCGTTGCCAAATTTTAAAATCCCTTCGTTTCTGTCCACCTGACAGATTCTGCTTCCGCCCGGATAAAGTTCCAGATCCGGAACCTCCTCCCAAGTTATCCAATGTTCCTCTTCTCCACTCCCCTCCAGCACTTCCACCAGAATCCTTTCAATGTTTCCCCGCATCAGCCTAAAACAGCAATTCTCCTCATAGTAATCGAGCGTAAAACGCTCTGTCATCTCCCGCTCTGTATGACGGATCTCCACAGCATTCATCCAGAGGCTCTGCAACACGGGATAAATCAGTCTTCTGTTGGAATCGGAGTAAAAGCCACTTTCATCCCTCAGCCTGATCCAATACATATCCTGCCCAAAACGCGAAGTCTTCTGAAAATCCTCCTGTCCCACAAAAGTTACGGAACCGGATCGGGATAATTCATTGGTGAGATCGGCAACATTCATTTCCCGAAATCCCCTGCTGCTTTCATATTCCCAGCGGAGCGCCCCCCGATGTCCTGTAAGAATATCTTCCATCACCCACAGCATTCGCAGGGGCGAACCCACTGGGGGCAGATGAAATCCCAGATACAAGCATTTCTCCTTTTCCGTAAGCCCCTTAAGAATATGGATTGTCTGATCAGACTCCCAAAACTTGCTGCCGGAAAATGTATACTGCTCCATATTATTCTCAATGTGCAGCATCTGCGGCAGCTTCTGTACTTCCCGATAATCATAGGAAAACGTTGGGTTTCCTATAATGGGAGAAATATACTTTCCCTTTACTTTATAGAGATTATTGATTTTTAAGATCCTTGCACGGATATAGCAGGTCTCACAGGAATTTACCAGTATGGGAGTCATATCCTTAGGACAGACAAAGGTCATCGTCTTTTGACGGCTTGTCGCTGCGGAACCGGCCCGGAATATGTCACTGTACTCACTGTCAGGAAATAACCGGCTCCATCCGGTGCCGTTGAAATATTCCCAAATCACCTCATCAACGGTGATATCATACTCAGGATCTGAGCGCAATTCGGAATCTTTCATGACCCATTTCCACTCAATGGGCGCATCCTCTGAAGCAGACTCCGAAGGCACTTGGGCGAAATCCAAAAGGAAATTTAAAGTGACCAAGGCTCCGCGCTTTGTCAAAGCCTCCTTAGAACCGAAGTAGACCTCTTCATAAAGATTCATCCGCTCCCCAAAAGGAAAAAACTCTTTCAGATTACACTCCATAGAAGCGCCATATATGTACTGAGGCACAAGACCCGTCCCACTGCTTCCAAGCCTAATATCTTCTACGGAAATATGTCCTGTCGCTGCAATATCCATGACCTGACACCGAAACACATAGTTTTCCGTTCCTCCCATCTGCATTCTCCCGAATGCCGGCAGGGATGGCTCCTTTCGTAAGAACAGACTTCCATGCCGTGCTGATACTTGCGAAAATTCCTGCCATGCTTCTCCTGTCCAATAGGAAAAGCGGACTGCTTCCGGATTGGCCAAAGCCTGCAGCATCTTATCCTGAAGGCGCTGACCTTTCCGGGAGTACATTGTGATTTCAATGTCAGCTCCCCCCCGAATGTCCAGAACCTCATTGTGAGCCAGATACAGCTCATGCCTCTGAAGATTCTCCCCCTTCTCCCGAAACAGCACAATGGAAGTACCCGGTTTCTGAAGATTGTCGGAAAGTCTGTAAATCCCATCTTTACTTCCGTCCGTCAGGTACAGACAGGTTGGCTGCGCAGGAGTCACATACAGATCCTCCTCCGTCTCAAATCGAGCACTCCCGCCATCGTCACCGGAAACATCTGCTGTCAGGCCAGTACCGGCATCCATCTCCGTTCCGCACGGAGCATTCTGCACCAAGCGAAATACGGCAAATCCTCTTGCGGATGACGTGCTGCACGGTGTTGCTCCCATGCTGTTGAAAAAAGCCAGACAGTTCTTGTCGCCCAGGCGATCCAATTGCCTGATCGTATCTTCCGTCATATCGGCGTATAAATAAGCCAGAGTGAGACCGATATCCGGGTCGTCCGGACTGAAATTCCACTCCGGCGTATAGTTGGCAGCCACCGCAGCCATTCTTTGAAGGATATCCTCACCAATACGCGGCCCTGATCTTAATTCTTTCATAATACTTGGTCTCCTTTTGCCTTATACACTACGCACCCATTCCCTCATTCAAATAAAAGGGATAGACCAGATTAAAGGGATTATTGGTACTGCGCACAAGGTAACTGATTTCTATCAACAAGGTTCCCTCCTGCTCCTGTTCGTTGTTGACATGCACCCTGATGTCCTTTATGCGGGGTTCCCAGCGAATAAGAGCATCGCGTACTGCGTTCTCCATCTGGACAAGCGTTGTATAATCAGTGGTGCCAAAAGCATAGTCATAAATATTGCATCCAAAGTCCGGTCTCATGACCCGCTCGCCTTTGCGTGTCATGAGGATGATGGGGATGGCCTGCCTGATATCATCTTCCAGGGACACCGTCTTCATTTTTCCTGTTGTCTCTTCCACCTGGATTGGAAAATGAAAGCCTATTCCCAGAAAACCTCTTACTTTTTCCTGCTCCGTCATAATACCCTCCGTTTTTGTTCAATTGAGCTGCACCATTGCTCCCTTTAGCTGAGCTGTGGCACCGGCTTCCAGTTTCAGAGTACCGGACCCTTTCATTTCAGCGGAGCTTCCCTCCAGCTTCAAGGGACCGGAAGCCTTGAGTTCCAGTCCCTGATCCGCGTTACATTTGATACTTCCTCCTGTGATCTCGATACTCTTTGAACTGCCCTTCAGGGTAAACATTGCATTATCACCCACCTTGAACTCCAAAGTATCATTGGCCAGAATTGTCACGACGCCGTTTTTTGAATCAACCGATAAACCGTTTTTTTCCTCCTTGTCGCTGATCCGGAAGGTTTCGTTCTCATCCTCCAGAAAAAGGCTTAAACCTTTCGGGGTTTGTATCAGAATCCGTTCTTTTTTTTCTTCCTCCGAGAATAGTATTTCACAGCCACCCTTTGTTCGAAGCTTTTTCACCGTGTTGTTTTCGTTGACCGTGTCCTCCGGCAGAGGATTTTGTTGGTTCCAGATACACCCCAGCACAATGGGACAGTTCCTGTTTCCCATTTGAAATGCCAGCACCACCTCCGTGCCCACTTCCGGAAGGGCGTAGTAACCGTATTTGTCTCCTGCATAAGGAACCATGACCGGTACCCAGCCTGTCAGATTCTTTCCCTGTTCTCCCAGAAAATACTCCACTTTCACCATGCCGGGATGCTCTTCATCCCAGTTCTCTTTTACCAGACCCGTGATGATTCCTGATATATCGCCCACAGTGATAATCTGGGCATCCAACAACTCCTCAATCACTCCCATCAGTTCCCTCCTCCTGCCTCAAATTCCGTAAAAAAACCGTCCTGATCCATTCTGTGCGTAACACTGCTTATGTAATACTTTTGGTTTGCTAACTCTTCCAGCATTACAATCTCTACAAACCTGCCGGGAATCAGCTCTGGCAACCCCACACAGGTTCCTCTCCCGCTTTTTCCCAAGGCCTGTCGTCCGCCTGCATAGGCTTTTGCGCGGAGGTCAGCCTTATCCTGTGTATCTGCTTCCGGATCAACGATATTGTGCACCGGAGTATTGGCCAACACGCTGCTTTGGGCTTCCACTTGCTTGACCGTGGCAGTGGCAGTGACAATATTCTGCTCCTGCTGATTGTACCCCGTCACATTCACCTGGAGGTCAACGTATCCGGTCTCCACGCTGAATTGCAGTAATTCTCTTCCAAACTCCATCGTACAGATTGACTCTTTTTCCTTGCAAGACTCGCGGAAATACACCGTATCTCCCGAAACAAAAAATTCTCTTTCACAGCGCCCCCTGCCAATCAATTCTCTTGTGATAAAATCGTAATCCGTGGATTGCTGGGAAAGAGGTCTGTCAAGTTGATCGCTTGTGGCATCAATTTCCGCTGTACACAGACTTGAATATTGATCCAGAATCGTCTGGACAGCATCGGAATAGTTGTCCACTACGTGGAGTACATGGTGCACACCTCCGGTCATCATCAGTCTTCGTACATCCGCCACCGTCACCACAAGACAGGTATTCTCTCCAAATTCAGCTCCCAGGGCTGCCACATAACCCTTCAGCACCTTCTGGATTTCCGACATATAACCGATTCCCACCTCCACTACAGTGCCCAGCTTGAGCTTATTCTTGACTTTGCTGTCAAAACTACGCGACTCCCGGTCATAGAGATTCACCAGACGTATGACAGCTGTACTTTCTGTGTTAAGAGAAAGAGTAATATCCACAGACCGGATGTCCAGTTCAAGCTCCTGAACCACATCTTTTCCGTTCACATACAGCCGGGCAGCGGGTACATGAAAATTGGCATATTTATTTACAAGTTCATCATAGGTACATGTACCTGTCATCAAGTCCGACATATTCTAACTCTCCTCACAGTGCGGGTATCTTTACAATCGTACCGGGCGGAATCTCCAGAGGATTGGAAATATTGTTGGCTCTGGCAATTACCTTCCATTTGGACACATCCCCGTATTCACTCTTTGCCATATCCCATATACTGTAATCCTCTCTCACCATTCTGCACTTAGTACGGTCCGGTGATTCGAAGGGAGATGCTCTGTCTCCGCCCTGGGGTCCGATATAAGACATCAACGAAATTGACAGCTTGGCCTGAATGGGTTTACCGTCTTCCATAAATTTTGTAAAGGTACTCTTCAGTTCAGTCACCACGCCCTGAAAAGACAGGGAGCCCCAGACAAACCTGACAATGGGAGGCGTATGTATCTGCCCATTGATATAGATCAAACTTTCAAATTCTTTTACTTTTGCCGATACATCCGTGGCATCTTTATTTCCCTCTCCGGAAGCAGTCAGCACCGGACCTGTATCCAAGAACAGCTCCATGCTGAGCGTAGAGTTATTCCCGCCGGCATATTCCACAATCGGCGTGTCCGATTTGTCGCTGACTACTGTGTTGTATTTTGGCGATTCACTCAGAACATACTGGTTGGGATTGAACAGGACTTCAATATCATCCCCCGCTTTGTTTCCATTACGGTCCAGCACCTCTATCTTTGCCTTTTTTATCTCCGGCAGCTGACTGTCAAGATTAAGCGTACTCAGCTCATTCATTACCGGCATGGCATATCTCCTTTCCGCTGTGTCCGCCCTCACACCGCACAACTGCACCTCGTCTTAACTACTGTTCCCGTTCTAAACTAGTGCCCCGGTCTTAACTAATCCCCCGCGCCTTAGCTACTGTCCTTCATCTTCTGACAGGGGAATCTCCACCAGACCGGAATGTGCAATCTCTAAAGTTTCTATAAGCAGTTCGTTTCCTTTGGCGTCCAGATCGGAAAAGGTTCTTTTAGTAATCAATCCTTTTTTAAAGTAAAATGCCTTTTCCAACCGTTTGCCCTCCTTGACCAACAGGATAGTCACCATCTCAACCTGCATGCCTTCTATCAGAGAATTAAATGCATGATCCGAATTTCTTGTCCGCACGCCCTTCTCCAAGGTCAGCGTGTCCGTAGAAGTCCTCTGTTTCGGAAACAGAAGCGGATAATCATTATTTCCACCTTCCGCTACAGTCTCATATTCTACCTGCGACACCAAATTTGACACTTTAGAGAAACTGTAGACCTCCTGGCCGATCGTGACCAAAAAGTTTTGGCTTGGCAGCAGTTTCTCTCCGGCATATATTGAAGGCATCGGATCACCTCCTCAGACATTTTTCACATACTAGGAAACTCTGGTCATTCCTTCATGGGCGATCTCCAGTGTATCAATCGCTATCTCTGAAGAGGTGGCATTAAAATCAGGCGCCGTGTATTTCGTGGGCCATGCATTAATCACCTGCCAGGATGCAGCTGCCTTCTCCTCATCATCCAACAGTGTGATGGTGACGGTCTTTCGCTCCACAGGCCCGTTGATGCCTGCAGTGATCCATTCGTAGAGTACCTTGGAAGTCGTCACGCCCTGCTTCAATGTAATGTTTCCATACTTCTTAAGTCCCGGAACCTTGAGAGGGGTCTGAACCATGTCGCCTTCTCTGTACTCGATCACTTCGACGGTAGCGTCAAAGCCCGATACTTCAGAAAAGCCGCCCGCTTCCTTTCCCTCAATTTCAACTTTGTACCTGAATTTACCATATGGATATGGCATATACTTACACTCCTTTCTTTGCGTTCATTCGCTTTTTTTACTATTCTGCAGAGTCGCTGGTCTTCTGGGAGATCCGGAAGATCACGAATTCAGCAGGTTTCACAGGCGCTACGCCGATCACGCAGACCAGACGCCCGTTGTCAATGTCATCCTGGCTCATGGTATTGCGCCCGATATTGACAAAGAATGCTTCATCCGGTGAGCCGCCTGCCAGAGAACCGTTTCTCCACAAGCCGGTGAGAAATACGCTGATTGTGCGCTGCACTCTCACCCACAGCACCTCATCGTTGGGTTCAAAAACTGCCCAGTTGGTGTTGGCTTTGATGGACTCCTCAATAAAGATGAACAGTCTGCGGACATTGACATACTTCCAGCTGGCGTTACTGGTAGCAGTGCGGGCACCCCACACACGGATTCCCTGTCCGGGGAATGAACGGATCAGATTTACGCCCTTGGGATTTAAGATATCCTGTTCGCCCTTGTTGAACTGGCAGTCCAGACCCACACAGGCGCGGACCACCTCATTGGCGGGTGCCTTGTGCACACCTCTTGTATTGTCGCTTCTGGCGTAAATGCCCAGCATGGATCCCGAAGGCGGAATAGCGATATTCTTCTTATCCAGAGGATCGAAAATTGTCAGCCAGGGGTGATACAGTGCTGCGTAGTTGCTGTCAAAAATATCCCTGTGGGCAATCACATCAGCCACCTTTTTGGATTCCCTGGGAATATCCAGCACGGCAAATCTGCTGGCCAGATTCTCACAGTGAGCCACCAACATCAGCTGCACATTGGGATCCGTCACGCCGGGAACAGCCATGATGGACACTACATCATTGTCCAGGAAGGACTGAATGCCCGTTCTCTTGCCTGCGCCATTGTCGGTGCCGATAAAGTCGGCTGCGGAAATATTAGCCACTGAGCCGTTGCTTCCGCCCGAGAAGGAAATACTTGCCACGGCAGCATCTGTCTCACCTTCACATAGAAAAGCTGCAAAGGGCGGCTGGGGTTCTTCCGAATCCTTACCCACATACTGAGCTGTGATCAAATCCGATTTAGCTACCTTCTTCTCAATGTAGTTCGCTGCATTGATGTTGAAGGAAACATTCTCATACAGCTCCACCAGATCGTTGTACTTTACTTCCAGTGTGAATTCACAGGTGGAAATGACTTTGATCGGAAGCAGATTCCTGTCCACCACATCCTGCTCAAACTCCTTCTCAAAAGTGATGAAGTTGTCCTGGTTCTTAACGACTTTGTTGTAGATCATCTCCTCCTTATCGGAGTACACTACCACGTCTCCGGGCTGGAAACCGGCGCCGTTCTTTACCAGATACTTCTTTCCGTCCGCCGTATTAACTACCTCCAGAATCTGTGTCTTAGTCTTGCTGGCGGGAGTTACCACAATGCGGATGTCATCCCCCCAAATGCCGGGGTTCTTTGCAGCAAAGTTTATTGCTGCGCCTTCTTTGTCGGGAGCATATCCTTCCGAACATTTCGCATCCTGGGGCGCTACCCTGGACACAAAGCAGCGGGAGCCGCCGTTGATAAAGAAATGCTCCACTGCATACGCCAGGAAACGGTATTCCCCGAATTCATTCTCTGACAGATACCCTCCATAGTTTCTTTTGAAGTCTGCGAAATTTGTGATCAGTTGGGGAACACCCTGGACGGGGCCTCTCTCAGCCAGCCCAATGAAACCGGCTGTGCTGGTACCGACGCCCTCCATGGGCTTCCCTCCCGATTCAAATTCTTCCACATAGACTCCCGGTGATAAATACTCAGCCATGCTTTTGCCTGATTCCCGATTTTGTATTTGGAATCAGTTACCTCCTTTCTTTTTTCAAGGTCCATGGTGCCAGTGTATTGGCGCCGCCTTGTTATAGCAACACTTTATCAGGTGATTCTATACAGCTTTATAAACAAAATAAACAAATTTTATATTTTTTTCTGAGGTGATTTTTTGTGTCCTTTCAGGCCCTGTTCATAAATCTGCAGGATTTCCGGATCCAGTTCCGCTCCCATTTCCTCCCGGAAAATTTTCTGAGCGGTTTCAAAAATATGCTGCATCTGCCTTCGCTCTCCCATGTCTGCATAACAGCGCAGCAATCCCGCCACCGCCTCCTCTGAATATCGGTCTGCGGCCATGTATGCGCTCCAACAGGCTGCCTCCGTCTCCAAATCTCCTATCTTCCTGCAATAATCTGCAAGAAGACTGCAGGCTTTCCCATAAGTACGCTCAAAGTAAGCGCGCCTTGCCATGCACCAGGTACCGTCCACCTCCTTCAGGTAGATGCCCCAATTTCTCAGCAGCTCTTCCCGCCTATCATAAAGCTCCCTGGCTTTACCCATCTCCGCCAGTCGGCAGATCTGCTTTTTGCTGTCCAAGTCTGCCATGAATTGCGAACTATCCAGGCAATATTGATGTCCCTTATATTGAATGAGCTTTTTAAGTTCCGGCTGAGCGCTCAACTCCTTACGAATGCTGTAGATCATGTTATGTAACATGGCCACCTCGTTGTTGGGGGGATTGTCCGGCCATAGCTGCTCCAACAACACCCTGCGTTCCACCGGTTTTCCCTCCAGATCCACCAAATAGGCAAAAAGCTCCAGTGCCTTGCGGGTCCTCCACGAGATTTCCTTGCCGGACTCTGTAATGATCACGCGAAACTTTCCGAAACAGGATACCTGAAGAGGTTTCTGTTCCCGATTTTTCGAATAAAAATCCGCTATTTTCCCACACATTGTCTTTTTTAGTTCTTCACCGGCCTTGCCGTTCAAAAACCCGCGAAACAGGGGATGGTATCTGTAACTGCCGTTTGCTTCTCCCGTGCGCAGCAGAAACATGTTTTCCCTCATGAGATACTGCAAAATGCTGTCGGCGTTTTGTATCCCGCAGATATGATCGCACAGTCTAGGCTGTAGTTCGTCCGCAAAGGAGGTGCGGAGCAGGAACCGCTGAATATCATAGGATAAACCCTTGTACAGCTCGTATGTAATATAATTCTGTACCCAGGATTCCCGGCTGATCTGCTCCCACTCTACCGCCGAAGCGCTGACGTCCGTCCGGCGCAGATAAAGCGTGGCAAGCATGACACCGGCAGGCCATCCTTCCGTATTTTTCCATATCATCTCCACATATCGCCCCACGTCTTTCACGGGCAGCATCCTATCCAATATACTGCGGACTTCCCCTTCTCGAAAGCTCAACCGGTCAGCCCCGATTAACGTTCCCTGGTGCCGCATGAAATACTTTGCCAAAAAGTCCGGCACAGATCCTTTTGTGGCAGCCACCAGCAAAAAACGATAGTCAGTATAGTCCAAAAGATCTTCTAGTATTTGAAAGATTTCAGGATTGCGCAGCGTCTGCAAATCATCCAGTAGCAAAACAAATCTCTTTCCCTCCATGTCCTCCAGGCGCTTCACCAGTTCCGTGATCATGATTCGACCAAGCTGATTACAGGTACTGGATTCCGCTTTGGCACACAGCAGCGTCTCGTCAAAACGGAAACCGTCCAATGCTCTGTCTAAAGACAGAGTCAGATATCGAACAAAGGTTACAGGCTCATTGTCCAGAGAATCCAGATGATACCATGCGCAAACATGTCCCGGCAGATGGGCAAACTGAGACATCAGCACTGTCTTGCCATATCCGATTGCAGCCCCCAGCACCAGAAGCTTTCCATCTTCCGCTTGCAGCTCGCGAAGTAGTTTCTCCCTATGCTCATAATCCCCTCTTATATCGGGAATCCGTATTTTCGATTCCAATATTTTTTCACTTTTCATATGCTATCATACCGTATTTGTGGTATACTTGACGGTTCTACGCTGTCATCCGCAAATTTTTCTGTTTCCTTATCTAATCGCTCCATAAAAACCCTTTTCCAGTCCATAAGTTCATTCCTTTCTGTAACATTTTTAAGAACAGCTTATGTAACTTTGTACAGATGTCAGCTTTGTCTCACTGAAAGCATCTTGTATTACAAAGCATTTTTCTCACATCTCAAACGTAATAGCCTTATCTTATTATCTAATATAAATGTGACCTATATACAATTTAATAAACAAAATTATTTCTAATTATAAAAAAGGAGTTATCGCAAAATAGAAAAATAATCTACTTTGCAGTAACTCCTGTAGAAAAATAAAAGTAGAATTGCCGCGCTCTACATGTCTTGTGTCCTAAGAATATATTTTCAAAACTGGCCTTGTAAAAAAGTTTTATTCTGGCACTTTTAATCAATCCACTTTTTCTATACACTGTCACTAACATAACAGCCCGGATGTAAAATATGTTTTGGGTTGTGCGATGCCGCAGGTGTGGTAGAATGAGGAGAAAAGATTATGGAAAAGAAAAAAAGTTACGGACTGCTTCTGGTGGGCGCAATACTGTTGATTGCAGGTATCGTGCTTGCGATTATTACCTACAATACCAGCTATCGCGCCTCAGTAGCAACTGGAGATGCATTGAAGGAGCTGAAAGCCCAAATCAGCGCTGTAGAGAACAACACAGCGGAGGGAGATCTGGACGCTCTGAATGCTGAGGTGAATGCCCTGTCCGATCGAAAACTCAGCCAGGAACGCCCCTATTCCTACAGCCTGACACTGATGTTTTTTGCAATTCTGTTGACCGGAAAGGGTATCAGCAATGCAGTCTTTGGCGTGTACAAATCGGACAAAACGGATGTCAAGCGTCTGGCGATGGCAGGTCTTCTGGCAGCGCTTTGTTACATCGGCTTTGCCTTTTTCAAGATTGATATTCCTGTAGGTCCGGAGAAAACCGCCTTTCATTTCGGAAATGTGTTCTGCGTGCTGGCGGCTCTGCTGCTGGGCGGTTACTGGGGCGGTCTGGCAGGCGCGGTGGGCATGACCATCGGCGATCTGACCACAGCCTATGTGACCAGCGCTCCCAAGACCTTTCTGTTAAAACTCTGTATTGGACTGACCGTTGGACTGGTGGCCCACAAGCTGCTCAGGCTGAGCCGCGACCACTCCCCAAAGTATGTGACCGGCGCTACCATCGCGGCATGTGTCTGCGGTATGGCTTTTAATGTAGTAGCTGACCCGCTGGTAGGCTATTTTTACAAGACATACCTGTTGGGCGTACCCCAGGATATCGCTTCAGCGCTGGCTAAGATGGCCACTGTGACCACCGCTGTCAACGCAGTAGTGGCTGTGGCTGCAGCCACCATTATCTACTTGACGTTGCGCCCTGCCTTGCGGAAAGCCGGCTTGTTCCCTGATGTTCACTGATTGGAAGCTCTATTCCTCAAAAGAAATGGTGACATTACCCATAGAGCACTCAATGTCCATAGTTTTTACGGCAGTAGGGCTCAGAATCTTTTGTTTCGTTGCTAATCCGCTGTAACTGTTACTGCCCAGATCCAAATTTCCTGCAGCAACCTCTAACTGATAGTTAAAATCCTTCTGACTTCCAGTCAGCGTCAGTTCCAGATTTCCCATGGAGCACTCCAGATCGGCACTCTTGTCTATGGAGCCGCTGCCCACCAACTCGCCCATACCGATCTCAACCTTCAACTCATCCACTTTCATTCCGGGAAGTTCAACCTGACCGGCGCCTACAGAAATCTCCAATTTACCGGTCTGGATATTCCTGGCCTGAATCTGACCGGCACCCACTTCAAGGGAGACCACTGCGGCACTCAAATCGTCTATGACCACCTGTCCGGCACCCAGCTCCAATTCTACCTTCGAAAGTAACGCTTCCTCCGGTATATAGAGGGTGATCTTTCTGTCCGTTATATTTCCGAGACTGATGTTGACACCGGAGTTCACAGCCGTCAAATGCAGAACTCCTTTTTTTACATAGCACTGAAATTTATCCACATTACTGGTGGTTAGATAAAAGGAGTTATCCGGAGAAACTGCCGTCTCAAAAATGTATCCCCCAAGTTCAATATCCAACTGGTCAAATTTACCGTCAATATCAAAGTCGGTTACATCACCCCGGTAAATTTCATAATCCTTGTCATAGACATTTGATGTGTTCAAATCAAAATGCCAGTCATCGTGAAAAGTTACTCCCCAGGGAATGTTCCAACCGCTCCAGTTTACATGTACCCTGCCTCCTGTGACAGAATCTACTATATCAGAGACGACTTCTCTTCCCCGAAACCTACCGGCAGTGAAAGCCAATGCAGCCCCAAGCACCACCAGTATTGCTGCCATGATGGCGCAAAACTTCATAAACTTTTTCATATTCTCAGTTCTCCTTTCCCTTAGCAGGCTTTTTTCGGAAGAGACCTGCAATCCCTTTGCACACGGCGGGAGTAACTATACCGCCCATTGCCACAGTCAACATCAAAAACAGAATGCCAATACCGCAGCACAACAGACCGCAGCCTATCAGACCCATTCCCACCAGTGCATCGGCAGGAATACACATGATACCTACAATCACCAAGATAAATGTGGCAACAAACAAAGCCAGTGCTGCAACGCCGAAACCAAAAATAATGGCAAACCATGATGCCAGAATACCTATAATAACACCAAAAACGCCCGTACTCACTCCCAGGATTGCCGGAGAAGCCAGCACCAGCAGTACCGCCAGTAACACAATGGCCCAGGTGGGCATCTCCGTCTTTTTTTCCACAGGTCTTTCCGGTTGGGGTTGACTTTGAATGTTCATTGCCTTACCGTACTCCACCAATGCCCGGTCAGAAGCTTTTGCACGGGTCTCGCTGTTCTCCTGAAGATCCCGCTTAATATTCTCCGCAACCCTGGCAGGGTTCCCCAGAGCCTCGATGACTTCCTTTTCATTCTCTGGACCTGCGTCATCAAAATAATCATTATAATACTGCAGCGCTGCCTCCCGCTCTGTGGGAGAGATATTCAGAAGCAGCCTTTCCAATTGGTTCATAAAATCACTTCTGTTCATTTCACTTTTCCCCGCACTTTGTGCTATCCTTTCCCTCGTTAGTCCCATTGGACAGGTTAAGCCTGCCCTCAAACAGCCCTGTAATCTTCTCCGAATACTGCCGCCATTCGCTCTCGTAAAGCTGAAGCTGCGCCCAGCCCCGACTGGTCACTTTATAGTACCGTCGGTTCCTGCCGGCACATTCCAAGTCATAGACCTCCAGGCATTCATCCTTCTGCAGTCTGCGCAGGACGGGATACAGCGTGGACTCCGATAATTCTATGACCTGACGAACCTCCTGCGTAATCTTGTACCCGTAGGTTCCCTCCGGTTCCTTGGACACAACAGCAAGCACAATGGCATCCAGAAGGGCTGCACCTGTGTTGAAAATCATTCTTTGCGCCTCCTGTTCATACAATATTATACGCTGTATAATATTGCTTGTTGTCGATACTATACATCATATAATATTATATGTCAACCCTATTTTATAAAGTTTTAAAAATATATAGGGAACTAAGATATAAAGAACTAAGATATAAAGAACTAAGATATAAAGAACCAAAATACAGAGAACCCAAATGTGAAAAAAACAGGAGACAGAAAATCTGCCCTCGCAGACTCTCCGCCTCCTAATATTTCTCATGTTACCTATTCATGAATATTCGGTCTATGTTCCACTCCTGTCACTCCGGTCGGTACTGTACAAGCGCCACCGGCGCTTAGCACTCCTCGCGGGAATAACAAACTGGCACAGTCGCGCTTACTATCTCTCCATCTTCCAAAAATATGCGCTGTAAGCCGGCAATGTGGAACCACCTCCAAAATCATGCTTCTCTCCACTTATCAGATCCACCGCTGTGCCGCAGCCCGCGTCAAAGTGAGCCACAAAGTCCTCTCCGTCCGCGTTGATGGCTACCAGCACCCGCTCCTCGTCCGTCCTTCTCTCAAAAATACACTGCTTGTTGGTCAGCAGCACCGAGCGGAAGCTGCCATAGTTCAAGGCTGCTGACTGCTTCTTTGCCTTGGCAAGACAACTGATCCAGTCTCCCAACTCATTCCATACTGGCGTTTCAAAGCTGGGGCGCAGCGCAGGGTCTCCCTGTCTCTTGTCCGCTTTCTCTCCCCATTCGCTTCCGTAATAGACACAGGGGATGCCGGGCATACCGAAGGCTAACGCATAGATAAGCGGCAGATGCTTCTCGTTGGTAAGGATGCTGGCAACCCTGGTCACATCGTGGTTATCCACAAAAGACAACAGGTGCTTTCCTTTGTACAGCGTCCAATTCTCCGGCCCAAACTGACGAAGCAGGGAGTGGACAATCTCAAACATATTCATGCTGTTGAAACTGCTGAACAGCCCCTTATAACACTCGTAATTAGTGGCTGAGTGCAGCATCTGGTCGTTCATCAGCCGGTTGTAATCCCCATGAAGCATCTCTCCCACCAGGAAGAAGTCCTCTTTTAAGCTCTGGGTATAACCGCGAAGCCTGCGCACAAAGCCCTCATCCAGACAGTAAGCCACGTCCAGCCGAAGTCCGTCGATATCAAACTCATCCACCCAGCCTTTTACACTTTCCAATAGATAATTGATTACATCTTCATTATGTAAATTCAGCTTCACCAGATCGTAGTTGCCTTCCCAGCCCTCATACCAGAGACCGTCATTATAGTTGGAGTTACCGCCGAATTCAATGCGATGGAACCAACTCACATAAGGAGAACTCTCCCTGTTCCTAAGTACATCCTGAAAAGGCCCGAAACCTCTGCCCACATGGTTGAACACACCGTCCAGCACCACTCTGATACCGTTTTCATGCAGGGCGCTGCACACTTTCTTAAAATCCTCGTTCGTGCCCAACCGCACATCCAGCTTGCGATAATCACGGGTGTTATAGCCATGGGTATCCGATTCGAACAGGGGGGAGAAATAGACAGCATTCACACCCAGCTTTACCATATGAGGAATCCAGTCCAATACCTTCAAAATCCGGTGCTCTAACAGACCGTCATTCTCAAAGGGTGCCCCACAGAATCCCAGGGGATAAATCTGATAAAACACACTCTCATAAGCCCACATTGCTACACTTCCTCTCTTTCTGCCGCCTGAGGCGGACTTAAGCTTTACTCTCAATCTTCATTGACTGATTCAGTACTCTATCATTTAACTTGCAAAACCTCAAAACGATCTCCCCAAGATACAAATGTCGTTTTTAATCCTCTTTTTCTCGTAAAATCCACCAAATCCACATAGTTATCCACATATACACACATGTCATTTTACCATTTTTGCGATGTCATTTCCACTATTTTTGACGCCATTTCTTGCAAAATTAGAGCCAGGAATCCCAAAAGCGTTCCACCCGTTTGGAAATGGTATCAACAGTCACGGTCTCATAAACCGCCCACTCCCTGGGAAACAACTTCTGATAAGCAAATTGCAGAAAACGCTGATCCAACAAAGCAATGATTCCTACATCCTCCACAGTACGGATCACTCTCCCCGCAGCCTGTAGCACCTTGTTCAACCCTGGATATCGGTATGAGTAATCAAATCCGCTCTCTCCCTCACTATCAAAGTAATCCTTAAGGATCTCCCGCTCGAAACACACCTGGGGCAGACCGGTTCCCACAATGATGGCTCCGATCAGGCTGTCCTTCCTCAAGTCGATGCCCTCCCCAAAGATACCTCCCAGCACACAAAAACCGATTAGAATAGTGTCCTCCACCTCAATCTCCATGGCAATATCCGCCTGAATATCCAGGTCGCCGCATCCTCGAAATCTGGCAAGAAAGTCCTCCCTGTCCGCCTCGCTCATGTACTCACTCTGGATAATACACTCCCTGTCCTCCCCGGCATACCGCTCCACATACTTGTCATAGATGGTTCGCAGGAAGGAATAAGAAGGGCAGAACACCATGTAATTGCCGTGACGGTTCTTCACGATCTCCTCAATATAACGGGCGATATTGTCATACTCCTCCTCGGAACGCCTTGTGTACTTGCTGGTGACGTCATTGGCTATGAACAGCGCTCGCTTCTGCGGGTCAAACACTGACTTGGCATAGACCTCATAGTCGTCCTGATCTCCACCAAGAAGTTTCTTATAGTACTGAATGGGCAGGAAAGTTGCGGAAAACAGAATGGTGCTGCGTCCTCGCATCATGCAGTTCTTCAAGTTCTCTCTCGGATTGACACAGAAAAGCTTCAAAAGAAAAGTATCGTCATCGCCCAGCTGCGTATATTTCACATAATTCTCATCCACGAGCTCATAAATCTCCAGGAAATGGCTTACATCAAAGAAGAAGTCCAACAGCAGTTCCCGCACAGGCAGCTGCTCTTCCTCCTGCTCGGAGAGATAGTCGTCCAAAGTAGCATGAAGCCGTATCAAAGGTTGTACAAAAAAGTCAATATCCTCAACCAGACGGCCTCCTTCACACTCCCGTTTCATTGCCAGCAGCTCCTTGTTACACCTCTCCAGAAGATAGACCAGTTTGTCCGCGTAACCTTCCCTAACCAGTACACTCCGACCTCCATGATGCCTTCTTTTCCTGTCGGCAATAAACTGTTCGTTATCCTGATTCATATCATTCTCAAAATAGTTAGTACCAGTCTGGTCAATTGTCTCAAGTTCTTCATCCTGCTTCTCAACTTCTCCTGACGTCTCCGTCGAAAGCAATGTCATCTCCAGCGTCATTTGCCCGGAAACATTGTTGTTTTTCTTGACCTCGGCGCTTTCTGACATGACTGTCTGTTTGATTTCCTTCCGCAGTTCAAGAAACTGTTCCTTAAACAGGGATGCACTGTACATCTCCCTGCCTCGTTCCAACAAATTGTGCGCTTCGTCTATAAGAAAAATATAGTTTCCGCCTGCTCCATCTGCAAAAAAGCGTTTCAGATACACATGGGGATCAAAGAGATAATTATAGTCGCAGATCACTGCATCAGCATACAGGCTCATATCCAGACACAGTTCAAAGGGACAGACCTGATACTGCCGGGCATAGTTCTCAATCTGCTCCCTGCCAAAGCTCTCCTGACCGGTGAGCATAGCAAACATGGCCTCGTTTACCCTGTCATAATGCCCTTTAGCATACGGACAGTAGTCAGGGTTGCATTCTGTCTGCTCCATGAAACAAATTTTTTCTTTAGCAGTCAGGATGACACTCTTCATGCGAAGCCCATGCTGCCGCAGCAATTCCAGAGTATCCTCTGCCACAGTCCGGGTGATGGTCTTTGCTGTCAGATAAAAAAGTTTTTCGCCCATATCCTTTCCCATGGCCTGAACCGCAGGATAGATGGTGGAAATCGTCTTACCCACACCGGTGGGTGCCTCAAGGAACAATTTCCTGCTATGATAGATGGTCCTGTATACATTGGCAACCAGCTCCCGCTGCCCCTCCCGATAGGGGAATGGAAATGCCAGACCGTCAATGGAATGCTGTCTGATTTCCCACCACTCCCAGGTGTAATCCGACCACCTTCGATAAGCGATAATAAGGTCTTGGAACCAGGTTTCAAGCTCCTGAAAAGTATAGTCCTGATAAAAATACCGAATCTCTTCTGTGGGAATATTACAATAAGTCAAGCGAACTTGGATTTCCGCAAGTTCTTTCTGTAATCCGTACATATAGGCATAGCACTTTGCCTGGGCAAGATGCAGGGGCAGCGGTGCTTTAATCCTGGCCAAATCCCGATAAGTGCCCTTGATTTCATCGATGATCACTCTGCCGTCCTGATGAATGATTCCATCAGCCCGGCCTTCCACGATCAATACATATTTCTCCGTGGGATGAGTATATTTCAGAGAAACTTCTGCCTGATATTCCGCTCCCATCCGGCGCTGGATCATACGGTGTATCTTTCCGCCTTCCTGCATAGCATTGTCCGGGGAGACCTGAATGCGGTTATCGATGTCCCCGTAGCGAAGGATGAATTCCACCAGATTTCTGACAGAGACACATACTTCTCCCGTCGGAAGCTCCACGTCCCCCATTTCACCGGGAAATGTCATTTCCTGATTTTCATCATATGAAATTATATTTTGTTCTGTCCGATGTTCCACCATGATTTCTTTACCCTTCCGAAGCACAGCCTGAAAACCTGAAAAGATCCATCTGCCCGGCTTGTCGCACCATTGTCACACCACAAAAAACAAAACTCCCCATGAAAGATAGTGTACTCTATCTTGCACAGGGAGTCAATATTTCCGCATGTCCGCCCATTCAACGGCGTCCATACATTTGCTGGCATCAATTGTGCCAAACAGGAGTCAAAACTAGCTTGCCAGAGAAAGCTTCTGCAAGAGCTCCTCAAGCTCTGCATCGTATCCCTCGTAAGTCACTGTGAGCGGGCTCCTGAAATCCAGTCCATACACTCCTAAGAACGACTTGGCATCCACTACGTACCTGTTGTAGGAAATGTCAATGTCGAAATCGCAACGGGATGTTACTTCCACAAAGTGCTGGACTGCATCTGGTGTCAACCGAATCGTCTTTACCATCTCCAACCTTCCTTTCATAGCTACATGAATGACATTTTCAGTTCTATAATTAACAATTATATGCAGATTATTCAATTTGTAAATCGTTTTCCTTACCAAAAAAACTGAATCTTTCGCTTTTTTTTAGGGCAATTTTTACATATTCAACTATTGCTTAGATAACAGGTTTTAGTATTCATCCGTAGATTCGTGGTCCGTAGATCCGTATATGGGCTGGTCATTGTTAAATATTCCGTCAAAGACCACCGTTCCGGTAACAGGATCGTACAGAATTCCCCTTCCGTTGTATTTACCCAGGTGGAACTCTCCTTGATAGACCAGAACCCCCTTGACATAGTGTTTCCCCTGGCCGTCATACTGGCTTTCCCGGAAGCCTCCCTCATAGATCAGATAACCGGTTACAGGGTCATATATTTTCCCCTGGCCATCGTAAAAGCCTTGATAAAAGCTACCTTCGTACAACAAGCCGCCTGTCATCTCATCATACAGCCTGCCCTCTCCGGAATATTCTCCCTGTTCAAATGTTCCGTCATAGAGAAGCATACTTGTCACCACATGATATTGCTTGCCGCACCCGTGGCACTTCCCTTCTGCAAA
>JAFLRO010000198.1 GCA_022511425.1 Acetatifactor sp. | reverse complement strand
ATCAGTTTGTTAACGCTTGACGTTTCTATTTACGTGATTACACAGCCGGATTCTCTGTGGAAGACAGCAGCGCCAAATTTTTACTTTTACAAGGAGGTACCATTATGTCCACGTACTTTGTCGGAATTGACATTTCAAAGTACAAACATGACTGCTGTATTATCAATGCAGCCGACCAGAGCATTGTTGCCAAATTTACTTTTCAAAACGATAAGGATGGCTTTAAACAGCTACTCACTTCTCTCCAGTCCTTGTCAACCCCGGAAGACATAAGAATAGGGTTTGAATCCACAGCTCATTATGCCCTCAACCTTGAACTCTTCCTTGAGAAAGCCTCCCACAGCTTTATGGAAATTAATCCAGTTCTCATCAGCGAGTACAAGAAATCTACTTCTTTGAGACGGACTAAGACCGATTCCATTGACTGTGAATCGATTGCCCGATGGTTAATGACCGTGGAGTACAAACCCCATCCAAAAGGATTTTACCACGCTTATTCCTTAAAGTCACTAACTCGTTTGAGAGATCGTCTTGTTCGCCAGCGTTCCTTCTATCTTGTGAGGATCACAAATGTCCTGGATCATACCTTTCCGGAGTTTAAACCCTTCTTCCAGGAACGTTTCAGCAGGACAGCTTTATATCTGCTTGAGAACTACGGCACTGCCGAAAAGATGGCCCATATGAATTCCGCGTCTTACGATAATCTACGTCGGATTTCCCGCGGTAAGTTTTCCCCTCAAAAATTCCTTGAGCTGAAAAATCTCGCCGCTAATACTGTAGGTGTGAACAATTCCATTTTTGATACAGAATTGCGCTGTCTTCTGACACTCTACAAAGATGTGGCTGAACAGGTCGCTGTTCTTGAAAAGCAGATCACGGAACTTATCGAAGAAGTGCATCCGCATTACATGTCCATCCCCGGAATTGGTCCGATTTCTGCCGCTATTATCTATGCTGAATACGGTGATATATCTAATTTCTCATCCCCGGCACAAATGCTTGCTTTTGCTGGTCTAGAACCGGGTATCAATGACTCAGGAACCGAATCCCATAAAGGGCGTATGGTCAAGCGGGGCTCTTCCCAGCTTCGCTATGTTCTGATGAACTGTGCTTTACCGTTGATCCGCTTTGACATGACATTTGCAACCTATTATGCCAAGAAACGGACAGAGGGAAAACCGCACCGCATTGCCATGTCCCATGTGGCGAAAAAGCTTGTCAGAGTCATTTTTGCATTGGAGAGGCAGAACACTGACTTCAAGCCACAGGCTCTTCGCTAAGTTTCATATTTACTGCTTTTCCTGCCATCTGAAATACGATGCCTTCAGATGGCTTGTTTGCCATACAGTTTTTTATATTTCGAAAAAGTCCTAAAAACCACTTGACTGTTTATAGTTTGTCACCTCCATCTTATTTTCATCCCATTCTTGGACATGAAAGGCCCCATTCTCCATATGTACATAATAAAGCTCGTCAAAACCCTCGCCATACTCCGGCAGCTCCAGTTTATTGTGTGTGGCCGCTATAGCGCGGTCGGGCACTCTTGCCTTGCCTTCTCTATAGCTGTTTCTCTCCACGCTTTCGCT
>JAFLRO010000197.1 GCA_022511425.1 Acetatifactor sp. | reverse complement strand
TATCGGGAACCTGCTTGATACAAACAACAACTTTCATTGTATTTTCACTCCTTCTGAATTTTATTTATTTTTCGAGTTATCAGTTTCTTTTCACATCTTTGCAGTAACCAGCTCAGACATGGCAATGTTGCCAAGGCTGAGCGTCACTAGGACTGTTCAACATCACTTGCAAAGGTAATTTAGTGAAAAAACTGTTTTCATTTTATTTCAGCAATGCCGCGGAGATGACCATTCTCTGAACCTCGCTGGTTCCCTCATAGATCTCGGTGATCTTTGCGTCACGCATCATGCGCTCAACATCGTACTCTCTGGTATAACCGTAGCCACCGTGAAGCTGAACTGCCTTGGTGGTAACTTCCATAGCTACCTCTGCAGCGTAAAGCTTTGCCTGAGCTGCCTCAAAACCATATTCCTTCTGATTTGCCTTAGCCATAGCAGCCTTGTAGACCAGAAGCTGAGCAGCCTCTACCTTGGTAGCCATGTCAGCCAGCTGGAACTGGGTGTTCTGCTGTGCGGCGATGGACTTACCAAACTGCTTTCTCTCCTTGGTGTATGCAATGGTTCTCTCCAGAGCGCCCTCTGCAATGCCCAGAGCCTGAGCAGCGATACCGATACGGCCGCCATCCAGAGTGTGCATGGCAATTTTGAAGCCCTGTCCCAGCTTGCCCAGCAAGTTCTCCTGAGGCACACGGCAGTCGGTGAAGATCAGCTCGTATGTAGAAGAACCGCGGATACCCATCTTCTTCTCCTTTGTTCCAAAGGTGAATCCGGGAGTTCCCTTTTCCACGATAAACGCGGAAATCTCTTTGATCATCTTGCCACGCTTCTCAATCATACCGGTAACAGCGAAGATTACATATACATCAGCTTCCTTACCGTTTGTGATAAAGATCTTGGAGCCATTGATGACATATTCATTACCATCCAATACAGCCTTGGTCTGCTGCCCCTGTGCATCGGTACCTGCACCGGGCTCGGTCAGACCAAATGCACCCAGCTTCTCACCCTTTGCCAGGGGAACAAGGTATTTCTGCTTCTGCTCCTCGGTTCCGAAGGTCATGATAGGGTCGCAGCACAGAGAGGTGTGTGCAGACACGATAACACCTGTTGTACCGCAGACTTTGGACAGCTCCTCCACACACATAACATAGGTGAGGGGATCGCAGCCCTGTCCACCGTACTCCTTGGGAACGGGGATTCCCAGGAAGCCGTTCTTTGCCATCTTGTCAACGGTTCCTCTGGGGAAAACCTCTGTCTCGTCCACTTCCTGAGCCAGGGGCTTTACTTCTTTTTCGGCAAACTCCCTGAACAGGGCGCGTGCCATTTCATGTTCTTTGCGCAACGTAAAATCCATGGTTTACATTCCTCCATTTATTTATCTTTATTTTCCGCGTGCAATGAGCCAAACAGCCGTGCTTGCACGGATAGTTGGCGAATGCCGCGAGAGTCAAATACATCGATGCATGCAGAGATGTATTTGACTTTTATTTACTGTATTCGTAGAAACCAACGCCCGTTTTCTTACCCAGCTTGCCTGCACGTACCATCTTTCTCAGCAAGGGATGAGGACGATACTTAGGATCGCCGGTCTCGCTCTGCAGTACCTCCATGATAGCAAGGACGATATCCAGACCAACCAGGTCGCCCAGAGCCAGAGGCCCCATGGGATGGGATG
>JAFLRO010000196.1 GCA_022511425.1 Acetatifactor sp. | reverse complement strand
CGCTGCATTTCTTCGCCAGTATCTTTGCCAGGTGGTTTCCTCCAAGTCTGCTCCAACTGGTATGGTTATGTTTCATTCTCCTCGCTATCACGCTCCACACATGATTTTCCATTGTCCCCATCCCTCGGTATTCCAGACCTTCCGGGCTCTCCGGCAAGCACAGTCCCTGCTCCTGATAGGGCAGCAAGCCTTCTTTGTTGTTCTCAAAATATCGGATCAGGTCTTCTACTTCCTCTATTTCTTCTTCCTCTGACAGACTGTCATGATAGATCTCAAGGTACTGGAACAATCCCTCGATCTCTTTCTTCTCTAACATCTCATAAATGGCTTCCCTTGCTCTGACATCATGTACCTTCTCCCGCACCGCCTTGTTCTTATGGAACGGATCCAGCTGGAAACACGTGCTCTTATCCTTTACTTTCCTGATCCAAGATGCTCCGTCACTATTCAGGATTCGATGCAGTACTTCGTCCAGGTTGAACTGCTTGGCTATGGCTGCCTCACGGTATTCGTGGAACTCCTTCGCCTGCGAGAATCCCGCCACCACTACCTTGTCATTCAGTTCATATCTGTCTTTTCCTGACTTCTTCCAGCCATCATAGGCTATCCCTACCTTGATCTCCGCTTTCCCCTGGTTTGCTTCCTTCCGGTCCTTTCCCTGCAGTTTTACATACACTCCGTCTGCTTCTTCAAACAGTACCGGTATCTCTTTCCCACCCTGTACCTTGCCTGCTTTATGGGCCTTTACAAGTTCCTTTTCCTCTTCGCAGACCTTTTCCCCTAGGGCCTGTATCACATTCCACACACCCATTGCACTGATGCTCTGGCCTGTCATGGCACTTACCTTCTCCGCACAGCCACGGTATGACAGTTCTGTAATACTGCTGACTAACAAGTCCGCCATGTTCATAGAGATCAAGCCTATATTTTCCAGCTCCAGTGTCTCGTCCAACAGATAGACATAACGCTTCAAGCCATTCTCATCCACGACCTCATAGATCGCCCGCCGATAAGTTACTTCCCCATACAGGGTCTTGATGGTGGTCTGTCTCAGACCCTTATGTCTGTAATACTTTGCATCCCTCTGTTGCATCAGCATCCGGTCATACCTCTCCAAGAATTCCTTAGTGAACTCCTGACCAATCTGACAGACCCATGCAAAAATATTTTTCTCTAACTCCTTGAAAGTTACACCATTATCCTTTATCATTGATTCCATCATACAGACTCCTTATCTTTTTGTCTCAGCAACTTAATCATAAGGTAAATCTGTATGATTGGGAAGGGGTTTCGGCCTCTTCCTTTTATTTTTTGCCAACTATAATTTTACTCTAAGAACTATTTCTCTTTTATGCAGGTTTGTCCAGCAAAATCAACCTTTTTGTTTAATATTTCAGAAAAGGAACATCAAATTTCATAGAATAATGAATTTTTTCTTGCATTTTGGGGCTTTTGATATTCTCTGATATTGCTTGTAATTCTTCTGGATTTTGATATAATAAAATACAAGATATTGGGATTTGGAGAAGCCCAATAATGGAAGGAGGAAAAGCATATGAAATCCAAGGTTTATTTTTCTAGGACGCTCACTCCCGATAAGGTGCTTGAAATGTATTTAAGTCTGGGACTCGTCCTGCCCGGTAAAGTCGCGGTCAAGCTGCACTCCGGAGAGATGGGAAACCAGAATTTTTTAAAACCAGATTTTTTCAAGCCGATCATCAATGCTGTGGACGGTACTGTAGTAGAGTGCAATACAGCTTAT
>JAFLRO010000195.1 GCA_022511425.1 Acetatifactor sp. | reverse complement strand
AGCGGATGACGCTTTCTGACAAATAATATTCTGGAATGCCACTTTACTTTGCACCTGTTTTTTGATATCCTCAAGTTCTTCCTTAGTCAATCCGGCATAGGTAATGAATAGCATCCTCGTGTCAATCGTTCCCATAACATTAAGTATCGAAGCAATATATTTCCTTCGTACATAATCCTTTGTTCCTACCCTGATAGCCCCTACACTTATGCTGCTGTTTTTCAGAACAAGAACGGGATGAAGCATAAACACCTTACATAATTCGTTTATTTTTGGAGCAATTCTACCTGACCGCGCCAGATATTCCGTACTTTCTACAATAAAGCTGGTTCTGGTGCGCCTTTTCATGTCCTCTATTTTATCTAATATAGCATCGGCACTCTGTCCGTCCGCTGCGCATTCCGCTGCCTCCAATACGATAAGTCCCATTCCGCTGGATAAGTGACCGGAATCCACCACAAAAACGTTATCAAAGGTTTTGGAAGCTTCCATGGCATTGGCATAGCCTTCACTGGCATTTTTCGCTGTAGTAAAATGAATGATATATTGCGCTTTTGTCAGCTGCTCTGCAAAAAACTCCTCATAGTCCAGCACTTCCGGCGACACAGACCTGACAAATCTTCCCTTCTCACTCATATAAGAAATGATTCCATCCGCTTCAGCCTCGATTCCATCTAGAAACTCCCCACCTTCCATGTGCAGCCTAAATGGCATGACAGCAATCTGATATTTTTCCAAAAGGTTCCCCGGAAGATCACATACACTATCTGCGGAAATCATAACTGACAGTTTCTTTTTATATTCAACAATTGAGGTTTCAACTACACCGACAGAAAGCTCCACACCAGTCATACTCACCATCTCTTTTGGAAGGTGTTTTAGAAGTTCTGCCTCCAACTGTGTGCTGTTGATTGGCTTAGGCAGATAACCGTCAAATCCCTCTCTTCGATAAAGATCCTGATTCTCTCCGCCCTCATTGGCCGTCAGAATCACAACGGGCGTATTCTGATTAGAACCTGCGGTCTGTGTGCGAATTGCATGCAGACATTCAATACCATCCATACCGGGCATAAGGTGATCCATCAGAATCACATCGTATCTATTTTGAAGAGTCCTCTCAAGACATTCGGCTCCGCTTGTAACAGTTTCAACCTGGACCTTGGTATCCCGCAAAAGGCCCTCCGCAACCAGCAGATTTGTCTCGTTGTCATCAACGATCAGAACATGGGCCCCTGGTGCTTCAAAACTCTGCCTGTAATGCTCATTTGCTCCCAGTGTGCGTTTGGTTTTAAAAGCATAGTTCCCGATCTTCCCTTCATCGGCAATCCTTTGCGGCAACGTGATCACAAAGGTCGAGCCCTTCATGTAAACACTGTTTACCGCTATATCACCGCCCATCAGGTTTATCAGCTGTTTTGCAATGGACAGTCCAAGTCCGGTTCCCTCAATATAGCCGTTCTCTTCTCCCACCCTCTTAAATGCATTGAACAGATGGGGAATACTCTCCTGTCTGATTCCTAGACCTGTGTCTGTTACGGAATATGTAATCTGCACATAATCTGACATGGTCTCTTTGCTCTGGATCGACAGAGTAACGGATCCAGACCGCGTATATTTCACTGCGTTATTTAGTACATTAAGCAAGACCTGCCTGATCCGCACTTCATCGCCATACAGATGCGCAGGAACTGCCTGATCCACATCCACATGAAATTCAAGTCCTTTCTCTTTGGCGCGCATCCATATTGTGTTCACAATATCAGACAGCATATCACCAACATTATAGTTGACAGGTACGATATCCATCTTCCCGGATTCTATCTTGGACA
>JAFLRO010000194.1 GCA_022511425.1 Acetatifactor sp. | reverse complement strand
TGGTTATGGGGTCATATGTGACGGTGTACCCGAGCGCCAATGTTTCCGGTTGCGTAGAGATTGGTCATGAGACGGAGATAGGCACAGGGTGCCATATTATACAGGGTATTAAAATCGGAAGTGATACAATAGTAGGTGCAGGAGCCGTAGTGATCAGGGAATTGCCGTCCTGCTGTACCGCAGTAGGTAATCCGGCAAAGCCTATAAAATATCATTCAGGTGACTAAAGGGATAAGTATAAGATGAGCAGAATATTGATTTTATCTAATTTTTCCGGCGGACTGTATGATTTCAGGAATGAATTCGTGGAGGCGCTGTTAGCCGAGCATGAAGTTTTTATCAGCTTGCCCGATGATGTGAAGACCGGAGAATTACAGGCTGAGGGAGCGCAGATTATACAGACGCCCATACACAGGCGGGGGATGAACCCGCTGGAGGACATTAGGCTGTATCAAAATTATCGCAGAATAATGAAAGAGATTCGTCCTGATTTGGTTGTTACCTACACGATTAAGCCAAATATCTACGGTGGATATAGTGCCCGTCGACTGGGAATTCCATATATCACGACTATTACCGGTCTGGGAGGCGCTTTCGACAAGAGTAGGCTGTTTGTCCGATTGATTGTGGGTATGTACCGAACAGCACTTAAGAATGCGGATTGTATTTTTTTTCAAAATGCCGAAAACCGAAGTATATTCAGTAAATACGGTATCACAAGCAGAAAGGACAAGCTTGTTATGGGTTCCGGTGTCAATCTGGAGAAGCATCGCTATGAGCCGTATCCTAAGCGTGATGAAACACATTTTCTGTTTGTGGGCCGTGTGATGAAGGAGAGGGGAATTCTTGAATTTATCTCAGCAGCCGAGAAGCTGCATGGTGAAAAAGTGTTCTTTGATATTCTGGGAGCCTGCGACGAAGATTACCAGGAAATGCTGGATGCGCTGGAGCAGGAAGGTATCATACATCAGTTAGGGTTTCAGAAGCAGGTACATCCCTATCTGGCCGAGGCAAGCGCGATTATTGTGGCATCTTTTCATGAAGGAATGTCCAACACGCTGATTGAGGCGGCGGCTACCGGCAGACCTGTCATAGCCTCCAATATCAGCGGATGTATGGAGGCATTCGAGGAAGGCAGAACAGGATTTGGATTTACTCCGGGTAATGCGGATGAACTGATTTCTGTGCTCAAGCGGTTCTTGGAACTTCCTTATGAGAAACGCAGTGAGATGGGACTCGAAGCCAGAAAAAAGATGGAGAGAGAATTTGACAGGAAAGCGGTTACAGCATCCTACATGGATGAGGTGCATCGACTCCTGACGAAATAGCTTCTATAGACATAAACTGCAAGAGAAAGGAACAGTAGATAAAATGGGTTTGTATGAAAAAATCGTAAGTGGGGAAGAAAAGATTGCATTGATCGGACTCGGCTATGTAGGTATGCCGATTGCGGTCGCTTTTGCAAGGAAAATCAAAGTAGTGGGCTTTGACCTGAACGAGGAGAAGATTAAGCTGTACCAAAGCGGTGTAGATCCTACCAATGAGGTGGGAGATGAGGTGATTAAAAACTCAACCGTAGATTTTACGGCAGATGCATCGAGGTTGCGGGAGGCCAAATTCCATATAGTAGCAGTGCCTACGCCGGTCAAATCCGACCATACACCGGACTTATCGCCGGTGGAGGGAGCCAGCCGTATTCTGGGACAGAACCTGACGAAAGGCTCTATTGTTGTATATGAGTCCACGGTGTATCCGGGTGTGACGGAGGATATCTGTGTTCCGATTCTGGAGAAAGAATCAGGGCTAAAGTGCGGCGTGGATTTTAAGATTGGCT
>JAFLRO010000193.1 GCA_022511425.1 Acetatifactor sp. | reverse complement strand
TATCGATTGCAAGGGGGCTGAATAAAGATGCCGACATCATTATTCTCGACGAGCCCACAAGCGCACTTGATCCACTTGTAGAGTATGACATACTCAAAAAGTTCGTAGATTTAACGGAAGGGAAGACTTCGGTCATCATTTCTCACCGTGTGGGGTTGTGCCGTTTTGCGGACAGAATCATAGTGATGCGGGACGGGTGCATTGTTGGGAACGGAACGCATGAGGAACTTCTCTGGAATAATGCAGAGTATGAGCGGATTTGGCGTGAACAAGCTAAGTGGTATAGTTAATATGCGTAGTTTTAGGTTGGATAACACCACCTGAGATTGTAATTTGGCATTGGAATAATTTATTATGGATTCCGATCATGTTTCTCATCAAAATAGAAGTGGCGGAGAGTTTCCCCCGCCGCCAATTAGGTTGGTACAAGGTCTTTTTTTGAAACTAGGGCAAGTGAATATATTTCACGCCGTCAAATACGTCCGCATCGTCCTAAGCGCATTTTTCTCAAGCCTCGACACCTGCGCCTGTGAAATCCCAATGGACTCCGCCACCTCCATCTGGGTTTTACCCTCAAAAAATCTCAAAGAAATAATCTCATGTTCTCTGGGATTTAACCGCTTCATAGCCTCGCTCAAGGACAGATGCTCCACCCAGGTCTCTTCCTTATTTTTCTTATCGCTGATTTGGTCCATCACGTACAGCGTATCCCCGCCATCCGTAAATATGGGCTCATAGAGACTCATGGGATTCTGGATGGCATCCAGAGCGTAGGCGATATCTTCCTTGGCAATGCCGATTTCCCCTGCAATCTCTTCGATGGTTGGCTCCTTCAGATTCTTCCGCGTCAGGCTTTCACGGGCATAGATAGCCTTGTACGCCGTATCCTTCAACGACCTGGACACCCGGATGCTGCTATTATCACGCAGAAACCGCCTGATCTCGCCGATGATCATCGGCACAGCATAAGTTGAAAATTTTACATTCAGGGAAGAGTCAAAGTTGTCGATAGCCTTGATAAGTCCTATACAACCGATTTGGAACAGATCATCCACATTTTCATTGCTGGATGCGAAGCGCTTGATCACACTTAGAACAAGTCTCAGATTTCCTTCGATATATGCTTCTCTCGCTTGTACATCACCTTCCTCGATTCTCTGAAAGAGAGCCTCCTTTTCTTCTGCTTTCAGCAGAGGAAGCTTCGAGGTGTTTACTCCGCAGATTTCAACCTTTCCCTGTGTCATATTTCCTCTTTTCTGCGGGCATCGGTATGCCTGCTGTTTCTTGATTTTCGGCGGTTCACTGGGATTTAAGTGAAGCCATCTTTTTTCTCACAGTGGTAGTATGTACCTGGAGAACAAAATTATTCTGTAAAATTATCAAGGTAGGACTTTTGTTTTCTACAGTGTTTTAGCGAAAACGACAGCAGTCGTTGTGTTACATAGCGACCTATTTGCATATACTAAAATGAAAAATTGTCGCGGCGAACAGCGGAAGGATGCGGTAAAATGCTGTTTTCGGAATTGAAGTGTAAAGACGTAATCAATACCAGGGATTGTAAGAAGCTGGGTAGGGTGTGTGATCTAGAGTTTGACCCCTGTAACGGCTGTATCTGCAAGATCATGGTACCGGGAAATAACAAGATACTTAACTTTTTAAACTGTGAACCCAATATTGTAATTCCCTTCAAGGACATATGCCAGATTGGGCCGGATATCATTCTGGTTGACATTCACTGCTGAAACAGTTTAAAATAAGGTTAGCAGAGTTATTGCTAAACACGCTTACCGGAAAAGGGGGATGCAATTATGAAATGTCCTTTTTGCAGCCATGAAAATACCAGAGTGATCGATTCCAGACCG
>JAFLRO010000192.1 GCA_022511425.1 Acetatifactor sp. | reverse complement strand
TATTCCTGTTGGGATATCTGATGCCCGCGCGAAAAAAGGATATAGATGAAGAAGTTCAGCTGATCAGCGAGGACGAAATCAGAAAGCTTATCTCTGCAGAAGTGGATCATGTCAAGGAACAGATTGAAGATATCATCGAAGAGACCGTAAATTATTCGATTGAGCGCACAGAACGCGCTATGGAGCGGGTGGCTAATGAGAAGATTATGGCAATCAACGAATATTCGGATACTGTTTTGGAGGAGATTAACAAGAATCATAAGGAAGTAGTATTCCTATATGATATGCTTAACGATAAACACGACAACCTGATATCGTCAATCAATGAGGCAGCCGCGGCTGCGGATGAAATCAGGCAGACTGTCAAAGACGCTGAACTTACGGCAGCAGAAGCGGCGGATAAGATTGACGAGGTACTGCAGGCAGCTGACGATGCGGCGGATATGATTAAAGATGCAGAGACTGTTGCAATACAGGTTCAGGATGCTATGCGCTCCGTTATGACTACAGTTGACACGAGCAGAGATGATTTAGGTGCTGTAAATGACTTGTCATCGATTCACAGTGCTCTGCCGTATAATGAGGATGTTGTTGAAGAAGTACAGAAGCTGATGGAAGATGATGAGAAATCCAATGTCGTGGTGCAGGAGGATAATCCTGTTCTGGCGAGTGCTTCAGAGATTTTCGGTGAGGGTATGTTTATAGCCGAGAATGAAGAAGACGGTGATTTGGGCGAGTACGAAAGTGAAGGTATAGGTGAGCCGGCGGATGCAGTGGCAGAAGACATGGATGAATTTATGCCGATTACGCCGAGAAGAGTAGAAATTATCCATCAATCTGACGGTGACTATGTGGCGGATGAACCGAATGATATTTCTACCAGCGAGGCATTTGCAAGCATGGGATTCTTTGCACCTAGGTCAGAGGAGGCTGAGGAATCCGGCAGAAAGGCGAGACCAAGAAGGAGTTCCAGGAGAGAGAGAGCTCAGGAAAATGCAGCTTCCGTTGACATACAATTTGCCGGGGAGAAAAATAACGGGCGTAATAGTAACGAGAGAATATTGGAACTGCACAAGGCCGGCAAGTCAAATATGGCGATAGCCAAGGAATTGGGATTAGGACTTGGTGAAGTGAAACTGGTCATTGATTTATTTGAGGGAGTATAAAGTTACGGGCAACCGGATAAAGGTGATGTAATACATGGAACGGAAATATTATTTACGCGGTTTGGGTCTCGGCATTGCAGTAACAGCCGTTATTATGGGTATAGCACTGTCGGGCAATAATGTAATGTCGAACGACGAAATCATAGCCAGGGCAAAAGAACTTGGCATGGTGGAAAGTACTGTTTTGTCAAGTGCAGGCAGTGAGGATGTCGCGCAAGGAAATGCAAGTGACGAAGACGCTGACCTACCAAGCGTGCAGGATGATGTCGGTGATGCTCAGGATGTTGAAACGACTGAGCAGGATGAAACGCAAAATACTCTGACGGAAGAAAACAGCGACGAAGAGGAAGACAGCGAACAGGAGGCAGAACCTGAAGCTGACATAGAACCGGAGCAATCTGAAGCGGAAGATCCCGAGGAATCCGAGGAGCCGGATGTTGATGCCGGTGAGGAGAAACCGGGTACCGTGCCGGCAAGTGAGCCGGAGAGCTCTCAACATACGGAAAATTCCAATGAACTCGTCACTTCCGCTGCAGTCAAGACAATCGTGATAAAAAGCGGTGACAGTTCCTACACGGTGGCAAAAAAACTGGAGGATGTGGGTATAGTAGCCTCCGCGTCGACCTTTGACACATTTCTGTGTCAGAACGGGTATGATAAGCGGCTGCATACAGGCACTTTTTCCATTCCTGCGGATGCCAGTGATGAGCAGATTGCCAGAATCGTGACCGGTATGGAATGATATAATAAGTGCAAAATATGCGAAAACCCCTTGCAAA
>JAFLRO010000191.1 GCA_022511425.1 Acetatifactor sp. | reverse complement strand
TTCTTTCAAATTTAGCTTTAGCCATTTTAAATGACCTCCTTCAATTAATGAATCTGTGTTTACTATTTCCTGTCGCCGAAGCGCTCTTCACGCACTCGGCGCTTCTTTACTCGGCTACCTCTGATTATATTAAATAACTAAAGGTTTTTCAAGTAATTTTTAACAATACAGGCACTTTTTAGCAAAATTTTTTATTTGCTCTTGGCTGCCAGTACTTTTTCCTGTACATTCTTGGGTACGGGTTCGTATTTTTCGAAGAACATGGAGTAATTTCCACGACCCTGGGTTCTGGAACGCAGATCTGTGGAATATCCAAACATCTCTGCCAGGGGCACGAATGCTTTAACCATCTTGCCGCCTCCGATATCCTCCATACCTTCTACGCGTCCACGGCGGGAATTCAAATCACCAATTACATCACCCATATATTCCTCGGGCATGGTGACCTCCACCTTCATGATGGGCTCAAGCAGAACAGGCGCTGCCTTCTGCATCGCATCCTTAAATGCCATGGAACCGGCAATGTGGAATGCCATCTCAGAGGAGTCAACCTCATGGTATGAACCGTCATATACGTTCGCATGAATACCCAATACAGGGAATCCTCCCAGGATACCTGCCTGAGCTGCCTCCCGGATACCCTCACCTACAGCAGGGATATATTCCTTGGGAATGGCGCCGCCCACCACAGTGCTCTCGAAAAGCAGTACAGGGGGTTCATTGATCAGCACATTCGCCTTAGGATCAAACTCGAACTTCTCACAGTTAGCCTCCAGGGGCTCAAACTTAACTTTACAGTGTCCATACTGTCCACGTCCGCCGGACTGCTTTGCATACTTGGAATCCACTTCCACAGCCTTGGTAAACGCTTCCTTGTAGGCAACCTGAGGTGCACCTACATTAGCCTCCACCTTGAACTCACGGAGCAATCTGTCCACGATAATCTCCAGGTGAAGCTCACCCATGCCGGCGATAATGGTCTGGCCGGTCTCAGGATTGGTATGAGCGCGGAAGGTAGGATCCTCCTCAGCCAGCTTTGCAAGTGCTTCGCCCATCTTGCCCTGACCGGCTTTGGTCTTGGGCTCGATAGCCAGCTCGATAACGGGCTCGGGGAACTCCATGGACTCTAGAATCACGGGATGCTGCTCATCACAAATGGTATCACCGGTAGTGGTGAACTTAAATCCAACTGCTGCAGCGATATCGCCGGAATAAACCTTATCCAGCTCCGCACGCTTGTTTGCATGCATCTGCAGGATACGGCCAACACGCTCTTTCTTGTCCTTGGTTGCATTCAATACATAGGAACCGGAATTCATGGTTCCGGAGTACACACGGAAGAATGCCAGTTTACCTACGAATGGATCGGCCATGATCTTAAATGCCAGAGCGGAGAAGGGTTCCTCGTCGGAGGAGTGTCTCTCGATCTCATTGCCGTCCAGGTCAACACCCTTGATAGCAGGGATGTCGGTGGGAGCAGGCATATACTCAAGGATTGCGTCCAGAAGCTTCTGAACACCCTTGTTGCGGTATGCAGAACCACAGCATACGGGAATTGCCGCACACTCACAGGTAGCTCTGCGCAATACTTTCTTCATGTCCTCTACGGAAGGCTCCTCGCCCTCCAGATAAACCATCATCAGGTCGTCGTCCAGCTCGCAGATCTTCTCCACCAGCTCAGAGCGATACAGCTCTGCGTCGTCCTTCATGTCACCGAGATCATCGGTCACGGTGATATCGTCACCCTTGTCGTCGTTGTAGATATAAGCCTTCATCTCGAACAGGTCGATGATTCCCTTGAAGTCATCTTCCTTGCCGATAGGCAGCTGTAAAACGATGGCATTCTTGCCAAGTCTTGTTCTGATCTGCTCCACTGCGCCGTAAAAATTCGCGCCCAGGATGTCCATCTTGTTGATGAACGCCATACGGGGAACATTGTAGGTGTCTG
>JAFLRO010000190.1 GCA_022511425.1 Acetatifactor sp. | reverse complement strand
GAGATTTCATAATGGAAAGAGAAGAAAAGCTGAAAGCATTGGACGCGGCCATCAGTCAGATTGAGAAGCAGTACGGCAAGGGTGCCATCATGAAGCTGGGTGATCCTTCGGCCCAGATGAATGTGGAGACCATTCCTACCGGTTCACTGAGCCTTGACATCGCACTGGGGCTGGGTGGTATTCCTAAAGGAAGAATCGTGGAAATCTACGGTCCTGAGTCCAGTGGTAAAACTACCGTTACACTGCATATGATCGCGGAGGTACAGAAGAGAGGCGGTATTGCAGGCTTTATTGATGCAGAGCATGCGCTGGATCCCGTGTATGCAAAGAATATTGGCGTAGATATTGAGAATTTGTATATTTCCCAGCCGGACAACGGTGAGCAGGCCATGGAGATTGCGGAGACCATGGTACGTTCAGGAGCTATTGATATCGTGGTAGTGGACTCTGTTGCAGCGCTGGTACCGAAGGCTGAGATTGACGGCGATATGGGTGACAGCCATGTGGGACTTCAGGCCCGTCTGATGTCCCAGGCTCTGAGAAAGCTCACCGCTATCACCAGTAAGTCCAACTGTACTGTGATCTTCATCAACCAGCTTCGTGAGAAGATCGGAGTCATGTTCGGCAATCCCGAGACCACTACCGGTGGCCGGGCGCTGAAGTTCTATGCATCTGTCCGCATGGATGTGCGCAGGATTGAATCCTTAAAGCAGGGCGGTGAGGTGATTGGCAATCGCACCCGCGTGAAAGTGGTAAAGAACAAGATCGCCCCTCCCTTCAAGGAGGCGGAGTTTGACATCATGTTTGGCGAAGGAATCTCCATGGTAGGCGATATTTTGGATCTGGCGGCAGAGCTGGATATCATCGTGAAATCCGGTGCATGGTATGCCTACGAGGGCAACAAGATTGGTCAGGGCCGTGAAAATGCTAAGCAGTACTTGAAAGACAATCCTCAGGTCTGTGCTGAGGTGGAGGCTAAGGTTCGTGCACACTATGGCTTTGACGGCTCAGAAGGAGCAGCACAAGGAGATGTCCAGGTTAGCTCTGCAAAGGGTGCAGCAGAGGAAAATACTGGCAGAAAGGCATCCAAGTCCAAAGAAGAGGAATAGAACTATGGAGCAAGCTCTTATATGATGATACCCCATAAGAATAAAAATGTGGCCTGACAGCTGGAGGAAAAAATGAAGGTTACACGGATCGAGGAATTGACAAAATCCCGCAGCCGGATATATATCGAAGAGGAATTCGCCTTTGTGCTATACAAAGGCGAATTGCGTTCCTACCATATTATGGAGGGAGAAGAGCTGGCTCCGGAAAGCTATGAGACCATCATGGGTCAGGTGCTACCCAAGCGGGCGAAACTGCGTGCCATGAACCTGTTGAAAAGCCGGGAGTACACCACGAAACAGCTTTATGACAAGCTGAAGGATGGCGGATACCCGGAGCGGATTATAACTGAGGCGTTGGCTTATGTAGAAAGCTTCCATTATACGGATGACCTGCGTTACGCTGTTGCCTACATCACCGGACATGAGAGCACCCGGAGCCATCGCAGGATTGAGCAGGATTTGCTTGGCAAGGGAATCGATAAGGACACTCTGGAGAAAGCCTGGCAGGAGTGGGAAGACCAGGGGGGCGCGCAGGATGAGCAGGCCATGATCCGGGAATTACTTAGAAAACGGGGATACAATCCGGAAACTGCCGATAGGAAGGAAAAACAGCGGCAGGGAGCGTTTCTGCTGCGGAAAGGTTTTTCCGGGGAGAAGGTGCGAAGAGCCATTTTTGGCACGGAAGGGTCTGATGATTTTTAAGGAATCTCAAACGATAAGATTTAACGTACAATCTTATACTTGACATAATTCTTTTTTACGTTTAAAATTTAAGTGTTGTAAATTGCTTGTTAGAATGTTTTCAGCGTCCCGCAAGGGACATGTACATACATTCTATATAAACCG
>JAFLRO010000019.1 GCA_022511425.1 Acetatifactor sp. | reverse complement strand
CCCAGCTGGAATACTTGTGGTTCATATAGACATAAATCATAATCTTTAGCGATAAAGGCACATTGATTGTGCCTTCAACTGGGAGAAACCGATGCCATCGTGTCTTCCACAGACACAATCTCAGGCGCCGCTCCTGACGCCTCCGCATTCTCTGCGACCTCTCTGGGATCGTCGTATTCTTTCTCTTCCTCTTCGCCCCAAAGGGATTTATATTTTTCCCGTTTTTCCCGCTGTATGATTGCGCCGATATTCTTAGCTGCCTGATACAGATCCATACTGTATTCCATCAGCTTCCTCTCGTCCGATGCCGGTACGATGGATCCCTTCATGAGACGACGTGCCACTTCCATGATCTTTCCCAGCTCAGCGGTATACTCCGCCGTGGCATCCCTCTGCTGCTCTGCCGCGGCAGCATTCCAGTACGCACAGTACTGATCCGCCAGTTTGTCCAGATAATCCTGGTACTCCTTTTGTTTTTCATCCAGTGCGTCCAAGGTCAGCTCCAAGGTTGCTGCTTCAGAGCCATAATTCTCCTTCCCCTCCGGCGAGTTTTCCATCTTTGAGCGAAGGTTCTCCAACTGTTTTGATATAGCTGATTTCTGTGTCCTGAATTCCTTTACCTGCTCCCTGTATAGCTGCTGCGCTTCTCCAATCTTCATACTTGCTCCCACCTGCCCGTTTTAACGGACTTAACTACCGGTGAGGTTGAATTTATTCAACAAATCACCATCCATGTGTGCCTTTGGATACATCCGTGTACCTGTATGATATATCGGCATGAAATTTTAAAAAAACAGAGCATATATTTTTCAATCTTCCTATATGGCCGTTATTATGGTAGGATATTAAAGGAAAGTACTCATTACAGTGTAAAGCGCCGAAAAAATATAAGGAGGCACATGATGGGAAAACACATAACACAACAGTATGCAGATTTCATTTCCTTGGTCGAAATTGAGATTCGACCGGAAAATAAAAAGTTTGTAAATCATTTCATATATACAGTAAGAGCAATAAAGATATTAATAATAAGCTGGGTTGTTATTATCGGAACTCTCGAAATAGTAAATATATGGGGGATGACAAACTGGATTAATGCACTATCCGTAGATGTGTATTATATTTTACTTATTCTACCTCCTTTATGTTTATTTTTATTGCTCTATGTCTATCGCTATAATAAAACAATTAAGATTATTAACATATTGACCCAAGACTGTGATGTAGTCAAATTTCTGGAACTCTACAGTTATCTGATGTCAGATGCAAAGCCTTGGAATAACTACTGGGGCGTGTTTTATTATAATCTGGGAAAGGGGCTGTTGGCAGCCGGCCGCATAGAGGATGCTGAAAAAGTGCAGTCATTGATAGCAAAATATTGTACCAACACTTGGGGGCAGTTTTATTATGAAATGATAGCCATAGAGCTGGCAGGGTATAAGAAAAACTATGAAGAGATGGAGGCGCACTGTCAAAAGGCATCTTTTGTTCAGAATGGCTTACAACTAAAAACGCCCCTTCGGTCCCGTTATATGGAAATAATGCAGTATCCCCATTTTGTTCAGTTGAGTAACAAGGGCGAATATCAGGAACTATATAACCTTCTAAGTCAGTATGAAGCCAAGGCGCAATCCATGGCAGCAAAGGTAAGTAAAAACTTTTATCTTTATAAAATTGCCCTGCTGTTAGGAAACGGGGAAAAAGCTAAGGAACATAAAGCTTTTGTTATACAAAACGGAGGAAGTCTTTGGTATCGGTCGGTGATGATGACAGAGATTCCTGAGGCATAAAACCAGGGAAATCAATTGCTCAATATGCATATTTAGACAAAGTTAAGGAGGAATAGTCATGCGTCTTTTGATTGCGGATGACGACAAGGATATCGCCAAAGTCCTGACAGCGCTTTTTGAGCATAACAATTACAGCGTGGATGCGGTTCATAACGGAAATGACGCTTATGACTACGCCGCTGGCGGAGAGTATGACGGGTTAGTGCTGGACATCATGATGCCCGGCATGGACGGCTTAGAAGTACTAAAAAAGCTGAGAGCAGGCGGTGTGACGACACCTGTATTGCTGTTGACTGCAAAGAGCGATGTAGATGACCGGGTAAACGGCTTGGATGCCGGAGCCGATGACTACCTGCCAAAGCCCTTTGCCGCTAACGAATTGCTGGCAAGAGTCCGTGCCATGCTCCGCAGAAAGGAGCAATATCACACTGATGTGCTTGAATTTGAAGGAATGAAGCTGGATGTATCCACCTTCGAGTTAAGCTTTTGCAAAGAGAGCATACGTCTGGTGAGCAAAGAGTTTCAGATGCTGCAGCTTCTGATGCAGTCTCCGGGCAGCGTGATCTCCACAGAACAGTTCATGGAGCGCATCTGGGGATGGGATTCGGATGTAGAAGTCAGCATTGTGTGGGTATATATTTCAAATCTCAGAAAAAAGTTTGATAAGTTGGGAGCGCCCGTTAATATCAAGGCAATCAGAGGCGTTGGGTACTGTTTGGAAAAGAGTGAAAGGAAGCAATCATGATACCAAAGCTGCGCAAGAAATTTATTTCCATCACTGCTGCTGCGCTTTTCGCCGTAATTCTGGCAGTAGTGGGATCCATCAACTGCATTTTCTTTGTACAGAATAACAGACTGCTCTCCTCTCATCTGGATATGATCCTTAATCAGTATGGCAATGATTCCGATAAACGGCACGGCAATATGTCCGGCCTTCCGACATTTCCTACAGACGGCGTAACACCCGGGAGCAGTTCCCAGGAGTTTCCCCCTCCCGGTGCTTCTCAGGATTTCCGCGATTTGTCCAAACAGCCAGATTCGCCTTTGACGGACCGGACAAATCCTGACCGTGATTTCCGTTTGATACCCCGATTTGAGGATAATCTGCGCGTGCGCGCCGACGGCTGTGTAATCCTGTTGAACGCTGATGGCAGTATTGCAGAGGTCCGCCAGGACAATGCAGAAAATTACACCTCAGAAGAGTTGGCAACTATAGTGTCCAAAATTTTGGACAGTGGGAAGACGGAAGGATGGCATCAATACTATAAATACCGCATGGTTACCAGACAAACGCAGGAAGGCAGAACAGAGACCGTCATCGGTCTTATCAATGCTTCCTCCACCCTGTACTCCGTCTTTACCATGCTGTCTGTATCAGCCATTATCGGCATCTTGAGCTTCTTCGTGGTACTGCTTATCATCATCTTTGCCTCCGGCAGGGCGGTCAAACCCATCGCGGAAAGCTATACAAAGCAAAAGCAGTTTGTGACGGATGCCGGGCATGAATTGAAGACTCCTCTTACAGTGATTTCCGCAAATAATGAATTGGCCAGGATGATTTACGGAGACAGTGAATGGTTCGATAGTATTGACAAGCAGGTGGGCAAAATGAGCGGGCTGGTACGCAGTCTGATTACCCTTGCTAGGATGGACGAGGAGCAGAAGCCCGTATTCTCTTCCTTTAATTTCAGTGATGCTGTGTATGACACGGCAAAATCCTTTGAGAATCTGATCCATGCCAATGGCAGGCTTCTCACCCTGGATATTGCTGATGATATTGCTTACACCGGCGACGAATCCAAGCTTCGGCAGCTGGTCTCCATCCTGATGGACAATGCAGTGAAATACTGCGATGAGAAAGGCAAGATTGCGGTTCGCCTCACCGCCGATAAATCGGTGCGGCTCCAGGTTATTAATGATTGCACAGCTTCAGAAGGTTTTGATCCGGAGAAAGTGTTCGAACGCTTTTACCGTGCGGACAAAGCCCGCACTCCCGACGGCAGCTACGGGCTCGGTCTTTCCATCGCTAAATCCATCACAGAACTGCACAAAGGGGATATCCGGGCAAAGATTTTAGAACATGGAAGGGTACAGTTTGAAGTAATACTGCCAAAAACAAGTGACCGACTGAGGAAATGACCTTCAGCAGACCGATAGGCACACAAAAAAGGGAAAACAAAGTACGGAGGTCTGTATGTATTACAATTCTGCAAAGGAGCGGTATGTCCTTCAGGATACCTACAGCAATCCCCATAAATGGAACATAGAATATTCAGGAACAATCGGATATATCTGCGAATATAATAACTGATGCTTATCCTGCGTTCCGGGCTTTCAGCTGTCTTGAGATCACAGCAGCAATCCGCTCTTTCACCATTTGCGCAATCTCCTGGGTGTTCATATGCTGATACTCCTCAAATAAGATGGGCTTCAGAAAATGTACTTGGGTCTTCACCTTTCTGAGCGAATTAATGCCGAAAACTTTATAAGAATCTATGATTGCCACCGGCACGATGGGCGCTCCGTATTTGGTAGCGCACTTGAAAGCACCCGGCATGAACTCCTGTAAATCGTTTCTGTTATGATCGTATCCTCCCTCAGGAAATACGATATACCTCCGGCCGTTTTTCACTTCTTCCGCAATCTTCATGATAGTATTTACCTGTTTTTTCATGTCGGTCTTGTCCAGCCTGCTGCCATTGACCAGGTTGATAAAGGGATCTGCAATAGGCATCTTGGAGCGGGTTGCATCCATGACAATGGTACAGGGCTTACTGTGGGAAATCATGATTCCCAGAGTATCATACTTCCCCTGGTGATTGGAATACATAACATACCCACCCTCCTCGGGCAGCAACTCCGTTCCATAGGCCTCTGTCCTGATACGCCCATTAATCATCATAATCCGGATACATCTCCGCGCAATTCGATAGCACTGCTCCTCGGAATACTTTTCCCTGTGTTTTGTAATATAATGTGCCTTATGAATGTAATATAACACAAACGGCAGTGAGATAAAAATCACATAAAATAGCCTTAACATAGTTATTAGAACACCTCTTGTCTTTTGCACTACTCATTGCCGTCCCAGCAATAGGTGCAAAGCTTGATTCTATCAATTCCCACGGACGCGATCATATCATCCAGTCTATGGTAACGCAGCGTGGTAAAATTCAACTGTCGGCCAATCCGATCAACCATCTCTGCATACTGGGGCGAATCCGGATCCACATAATACTTCAGATCAATCTCCCTGCCCTCCTGCTCCATCTCTTTCAGCACTCTTCTGGCAATCAGATCCATCTCCGAGGAAGAACGGGAAAAATTCAGGTACTTACAGCCGAACAACAGGGGCGGACATGCCGGGCGGATGTGAACCTCCCTTGCACCGCTCTGATACAGAAATTCCGTGGTCTCCCGAAGCTGTGTACCTCTCACGATGGAGTCATCAATCAAAAGAAGGCTCTTATCCTGAATCAATTCCTGTACCGGAATCAACTTCATCTTTGCAATCAGGTTCCTCTGAGTCTGGATTGTCGGCATAAAGGATCGTGGCCAGGTCGGCGTGTATTTGATAAAAGGTCTGGAAAAAGGAATTCCTGACCGGTTGGCATATCCGATGGCATGAGCCGTACCGGAGTCCGGCACACCTGCCACAATATCCGGCTGCACATTGTCTCTCTCCGCCAAGAGGGAACCACAGTTATAACGCATCTGCTCCACACTGATCCCCTCGTAAGAGGATGAAGGATAGCCGTAGTATACCCACAAAAAAGTACAAATCTTCATTTCCTTTCCGGGATTTGCCAGAGTCTGCACACCCTCAGGCGTTACCACCACGATTTCGCCCGGACCCAGTTCCCTCTCTTCCACATAGCCCAGATTCAAATAGGCAAAGCTCTCGAAGGAAACGCAGTGGGCACCTTCCTTCTTTCCTATGATTACAGGTGTCCTGCCCAGCCTGTCCCTGGCTGCATAAATGCCCTTCGGAGTCATCAGAAGAATGGTCATGGATCCGTCAATGATCTCCTGCGCATGGCGTATGCCGTCCACCAGGTTCTCCTCCTGATTGACTATGGAAGCCACCAGTTCAGTGGCATTGATGTCGCCGCCGCTCATTTCCAGAAAATGAGAATGACCTTTGGAAAAAAGCTCCTTTACCAGCTCGTCCGTATTGTTGATCTTGCCCACCGTGGTGATCGCATAGGTGCCATGGTGGGATCGGATCATGAGGGGTTGTGGCTCGTAATCCGAAATGCAGCCAATGCCCAGATGGCCGTGCATATCATTGAGATCCTTGTCAAACTTCGTGCGGAAAGGAGCATTCTCAATGTTGTGAATTGCTCTCTCATATCCGGTCTCCCTGTTATAGACTGCCATTCCCGCACGCCTGGTGCCCAGATGAGAATGGTAATCCGTTCCAAAAAACAGATCAAACACACAGTCTTCCTTAGCAGCGACTCCAAAAAATCCACCCATTTATTTTCTCCTTTTCAGGTCTTATGGTCAGTCTGTTAAAATCAAATACACATACAAACACGGCTGTCCGCCACATTACTCGCCAGAGTGAACCAATTCCTTGCTATACATTGATCTCCGCCTTCAGTCCCAGCAGTTCTTCATTCTCCTCAAGCAGCGGCCTGATCACACCGGACAGAAATGCCTCCACCTGCTCCTTGGAACGCCCCACATATCTCTCGGGCTCCATGGTCTTTTGCAGCTCCTCCAGAGTCATGTTGAATGCGGGATCCGCTGCAATCAGCTCCAGCAGATTGTTTTCCTTTCCCTCCACCTTCACATTCCGGCCGGCCTCCATGGAAAGCTCCCTGATGCGCTCGTGGAGCTCCTGACGGTTGCCGCCGTTCTTTACAGCATCCATCATGATATTTTCCGTTGCCATGAAGGGCAGTTCGCTCCTTAAATGTTTTTCAATAACCTTGGGATACACCACCAGCCCGTCTACCACATTCAGGCACAAGTCCAGAATGCCATCCACAGCAAGGAAACCCTCGGGAATGGAAAGACGCTTGTTGGCGGAGTCGTCCAGGGTTCTCTCAAACCACTGGGTAGCTGACGTGATAGCGGGATTCAGGGCATCCACCATCACATATCTGGACAGAGAAGCAATGCGCTCACTTCTCATGGGATTTCTCTTATACGCCATTGCCGAGGAACCAATCTGGCTCTTCTCGAAAGGTTCCTCCACCTCCTTCAGATGCTGAAGCAGGCGGATATCATTGCTCATCTTATGCGCGGAGGCTGCAATACCTGCCAGTACATTGGCAACCCTCGTGTCAATCTTGCGGGAATATGTTTGTCCCGACACAGGATAACACTCCTTAAAACCCATTTTCTCAGCAATCATAGGGTCAATCTTATCTATCGTCTCCTGATCACCGTCAAAGAGCTCCAGAAAAGAAGCCTGGGTGCCTGTAGTTCCCTTGGAGCCTAACAGCTTCATGGTAGAGAGTACATGATCCAGATCTTCCAGGTCAAGATAGAACTCCTGCAGCCACAGAGTAGCGCGCTTTCCCACAGTAGTGGGCTGAGCGGGTTGGAAATGAGTGAATGCAAGAGTGGGTTGAGCCTTATACTTTTCTGCAAAATCAGCCAGCTCAGAAATTACGTTCACCAGCTTCTTTTTCACCAGTTTCAGGGCTTCTGTCATGACAATGATGTCCGTATTATCGCCCACATAACAGGAGGTTGCTCCCAGGTGGATAATACCAGCCGCCTTTGGACACTGCTGTCCGTATGCATAGACATGGCTCATCACATCGTGACGCACTTCCTTTTCACGGGCCTTAGCCACATCATAGTTGATGTCCTCAGCATGAGCCTTCAATTCCGCAATCTGCTCGTCAGTGATGACAGGAACGCCGTTCTGACTTAAACCCAGCTCTTTTTCTGTCTCAGCCAAAGCAATCCAAAGCCTGCGCCAGGTGCGAAATTTCATGTCCGGTGAAAAAATGTACTGCATCTCCTTGCTGGCATAACGCTCAGAAAGGGGACTTTGGTATCTGTCCGTACTCATTGAAATAATCTCCTTCAACTTCAATACAACTAGATTCGTGTTTCATTTTTTGTGTTGCTGTATGGTGTTCATTTATCCTTTTAGTTCACCAATAGCTCTGATAAACGAACATATACAGCTACTAATTAACCCGACCAACATAATGCTTGCAGAAATTTTTATAACATTAAGGTTCATATCTCCAAAGATCTCTATGGTCAAAGGTATGAACGCAATAATTGCGATAAAGATAAATATAATACTCATTAAACGTAATCTATTCAATATGTCTTTTCCTCCTTTTATGCGATTTTTATAGGACTACCTACGCAAATCACAATCGAGCTAAATGACATAGTCTTCACCCTACATCTCAAATTCCCCGCGAATATCCTCAACAGGCGGCTCCATAGGGTACTTCCCGGTAAAACATCCTGTACACAAGTGCTTGTCCCCCATGATTTCCTGAAGCCGCTCCAACCTCAGATAAGCCAATGTATCCGTTCCTATCATGCGGCAGATCTCCGGCACATCCCGGTTGTAGGCTATGAGCTGCTCTCTGGCAGGTACATCGGTTCCAAAATAACAAGGCCACAGAAAAGGCGGGGAACTGACGCGCATATGAACCTCTTTTGCCCCGGCTTCGCGAAGCATGCGGACAATGCGGTCGGAAGTAGTACCCCGGACGATGGAATCGTCGATCATAATGATCCGCTTTCCCTCCACTGCCTCCCGGATGGGATTTAGCTTTACCTGCACACTGCTCTCGCGGCTTTTCTGCTTGGGCTTGATGAAAGTGCGCCCCACATATGTGTTTTTCACAAAGGCTGTTCCGTAAGGAATACCGGACTGAAGAGAATAACCCAGAGCTGCACAGTTGCCGGACTCAGGCACTCCCACCACAAGGTCGGCTTCCACAGGCGAATCCATGGCAAGATACTTACCTGCCATAAGCCGGAAATGATATACGCTGACATCATCCAGAATACTGTCCGGACGTGCGAAATATATGTATTCAAAGACACATCGAGCCTGTTCTTCCGGAGGAAGGGTATGGCTCATAAAGGACTCCAGGCCTTTTTCGGGTGAGATCGTGACAATCTCTCCGGGACGCACATCCCGGACAAACTCTGCACCTATAGTGTCCAGGGCACAGCTCTCACTGGCCAACAGCCATGTGTTATCCCGCTTACCGATACACAACGGCCGAAAACCAAAGGGATCTCTGGCGCCGATGAGCTTTCTGGGTGACATGATCACCAGGGAGTATGCCCCCCTGATCTTCGTCATTGCCCTGCCCACAGCTTCCTCCACTGTCTTTGAGTTCAGGCGCTCCCTTGCAATATGATAAGCGATGACCTCGGAATCAATAGTGGTCTGGAAAATTGCTCCGGTGTACTCAAGCTCGCGCCTGAGCTCCGGTGCATTGATCAGGTTGCCGTTGTGTGCCAGGCCTAAAGTGCCTTTGACATAATTGAGTACCAGCGGCTGGGCATTTTCACGTGTGGAACTTCCGGCGGTGGAATAGCGCACATGGCCCACACCGATGTCACCCTTCAACTTCTCAAGGTGCTCGGGGGTAAATGCCTCATTCACCAACCCCATATCCTTGGAAGACAGAACCTTGCCCTTAGGGCCGCTTGTGTCACTGACAGCAATACCGCAGCTTTCCTGCCCTCTGTGCTGAAGCGCTAACAGACCATAATAAATGGCAGAGGACACATCCCCACCATCAAAGTCGTAGGCGCCAAAGACGCCGCACTCTTCCCGCAGCTTGTCGTTTTCCTCCGTCTGAACATAAATCTGACTGATCACTGATTTTCTCACCTTTCTAATTTAAAAAGGCAAAAACACGTGGTCCGTATCATTTCCGCAAGGGCGCAGAATCCCCACGGATCCGGCGCCTTTGCCTAAGTTTCTTTTATAATCCCAAACGCTTAAACACCTCGTTGTACGCTTCCTCCACATTGCCAAGATCACGGCGGAAACGATCCTTGTCCAGCTTTTCGTTGGTATTTACATCCCAGAGACGGCAGGTATCGGGAGAAGTCTCATCCGCCAGAATGATCTCACCGTGATAGCGGCCGAATTCAATCTTAAAGTCAATGAGCTTAATGCCTGCCTGAAGGAAATATGCCTTCAACACTTCATTCACCTTAAAGGCGTACTTCTTTATGGTCTCAATCTCCTCCCAGGTAGCTAGATCCAACGCCCTTGCAAAGTAATCGTTGATCAGGGGATCACCCAGCTCATCATTCTTATAGGAAAACTCGATGGTAGGCTCAGTGAAAGGTGTTCCCTCAGGAACTCCCAGTCTCTTGGAAAAGCTGCCTGCTGCCACATTACGGATAATCACCTCTAAAGGCACGATTTCCACACGCTTTACGGCGGTCTCTCTATCGCTGAGCTCCTCAATAAAGTGAGTGGGCACCCCCTCCTTCTCCAGCAGTTTAAACACGTGATTGGTCATCTTATTGTTGATCACACCCTTGCCAACAATAGTTCCCTTCTTCTCTCCGTTAAATGCAGTGGCATCATCCTTGTAATCCACGATCAGGACATCGGGATCATCAGTCAAAAAAACCTTTTTTGCCTTGCCTTCATAGAGCTGTTCCAGTTTCTTCATGCTTATACCTCCCTGCCCGCTCTGGCGGGCATCCATTGTCTTCCATTGCGCTCCCTATTATCGCCGAATGAGCAAGCTCATTCTTCTTGCTAACGCTCATTATATCTTATTGCCCCCTATAAATCAATAGTCTAGTGACGTTCCGTACTCGCCCTCAGTCTTCATATTTATCCACCATTTCCATGATTTCCGCAGCATAGGCAGGATATCGTTTCACAATGTCCATGATTTCCTTCCGGGAGTCCTCTGCCAGACCGTTGTTGTAGTCCAATTGCTTTCTGAGAGCCTGGCGACGCAGGATCAATTCATGTCGCATTTCCACCATCTCCCGCTTGTCTAACAGTGCCCCTGGCTGATTCACCCATCTGTCCGGAGCTGTAACATGATAATTTGCCATCCTTGCCTGAAGCTGCTTCTGGTAGTAATCCAGCTTAGCTTCTGCTTCCGCGTACTCCTTTCGCTCCTCCTTCTCCTGGGTGTACTGTTTCCAAAGTTTCTCCAGCGCTGCCGCACTGTCTGTGCTGTACTTGATACGAAGATATTCCTGAAGATTGCTGTTATTCACGAACCGAATCTTCACCTTGTTCTGCAACAGGATCAGCTTGTTGACTGCCCGCTCCACCCTGCGTTTCTCCCGCTCCGCATCGGTGTATTTTGCCCATAGCACAGCGATAGCTATGACTGCCGCCCCCACAGAGATAATATATCCCACCTGCGCGTTCATCTCAAAGCCAAACTGCAGTACCAAAAGCATCACTAAGCAGGCTGCCAGAGCCACCAAAAAGATTACAGCCATTCCCCGCAGATTGTTCAGCATGCTTTCAAGCTCCCCCCTGCGGTAGGCATAAGCATGGCGCTCCCTCTCCAGACGCTGCATGTCCTGTTTTACCATATCCCCATAGTTCTCGCACTCCTTCAGCTTATCGATACCCTCCTGAATCTCATTCTCCTGCTGACGTATCCGGTAATAATCCGAATCCTTCATGCGGTTCTTCTTATCCTTATACCGCTCCCGCTCCCGGCTCAGAGCCACCATCCGCCTAGCTATACTGTTCAAGGCTTCCCGTTCCTCAGAAGGCAGCGCCTCAATCTCTTCCATATCGGTCAAATATGCCGTCACCCGAGAATACTCGCCCCCCAGAAGATTTATTTCCTTGGTGGCCTCGGCTGCCTGCTCCAGGCAATCCGTCACATACTGCCTTCTCTGCTCGTCATCTGACAAATCAACCTCATTTCGGATATTGACCACATTCTCGAAATCCTGCTCTGCAGGCTCCTTTTGCGCGCCTCGTCTAAAAAGTTTCTTCCAAAATCCCATTGACAATACTCCCATCAAATGCTCACGCAGCTGCGATAACTGTCTTTCAAAGTCTGGATCATCCTGTCACCCTCGGCATAATAACTCTGTCTGTCGACACCGTTTCGCCTTTCCCGGCGGTTGTACAGCAACAGATACTCAGGCTGCTGCTCCCACTCATTTAGAATCTGTTCCAGATCCTTCTCCAGCTCCAGAGTATGCCCGTAATCCTCCGCCTGCTCCGCAGCAAAGCCCACATATTCCTCCTCGGAGAGTGTCATCCGCTTAGCAGCCAGATAATCCCGGTAGCAATCCGGATCCTGAACCGTCTCGTAGGCTGCCAGAAAACACTCCGCCGCTCTGTCATAGAGCATAAGCCCTGCCAGCGCCACTCCTTTGTTGTGCAGGATGGCTGACAGACAACTCACCGCCGGAAGAGGTTCCTCTTTTTTTTCTAATTCTCGCCATTTCGCTATCAGATTATCATATTCACGAATAGCTGCCATATATTTCTTCTTTTTCACCAGATAATCCACCTGACTCTTGCGCTTTTCAATACGGCTTAAGCCGGCACCCTGCTTCAGGATCTGTTCCACCTCCCGGGTCTCCGTCTCATTGTACAGTCCCGTATAATTCAGTACCATGCCCACAAAAGCACTCAAAGAACCCTGCCTGTGTATCAGGGGGTACAGTGCTCTGGTCAGTTCCTTTTGACCGCACTCCTGATCAATCCAGTGCAGCAGTCCGTCATTCATCAGTGACAGATCCAGCAGAAAAGCGTTCTCCTTCAAGCAGTAACTTAACTCCTCCAGGCAATACACATTCATTTCCAGTCCCGGGATACAATATGGAGTTTTTGCATAATCACCCACACATACACTGACGCGCATAACAGCTCCTACCTGCCGCCTAAGCAGCAATTGTCAATAACCACCTCAGTCAAATATCCGTGCAAGCACGGTCGCCTAGCTCTTTACTCGCGGGAATAAAGCTCTATCCTCTCCTGCCAGATATGCCTGGAAGATGCCCGAAATTCCCCGAATCCCAAATCATGGACCTCTATCACAAGCAGATTCTCCGCCTCCAGATAAAAGTGCGCCCGCAGTCTGGCGATATTGCCCGGGAAATCTTCAAGGATAATCTTTGCCTCCTTGCCGTTCTTTCCGGTCAGGGGCATTACCCGCAGGGTAATCTCATTGCCGTCTCGAATATAGAATTCCAGGGTACAATCTGCTTCGTACCAGTTGACGCCGGCATCCAGCAGGGCATAATATGATTCCTCTCCCTGTCTGAGTATCTGCATGCCAACATTTGCCTTCAGCTTATCCCGGCCCAGGAACACATGCTCCTTTCCCGTCTCACTGAGGTTCAGGCGTTCCTGCATCCCATAACATGCTCCTTTGCTGAACAGGTTATTCCCCTGAAAAACCCGATGTCCCTTACAGAGATACCTCAGAGATTCCCTCATCCACTCCTGTTCAAAGCCGTCGCCGATCAGATATACGCTCTCCACTTGAGACATCATGGCATCCTCTGCTATCCGAAGCAAAGCTCTGTCCATCTCCTCAATCCGCTTCTCCCGCGCTGGTTCTTCCTCAGGCAGTGGTTCCCAGAGGTAAAACGGGTGTACATCCTCTTCAATAAATACCACCACCGGCGTGGTTCTCCTGTTGCATTCCATGCGGTATACCCGAACACAGCTGCTGCGATAATCAAGCAGCATGGAACGGTTCGTCCACAACTCCTGCGGCTGTTTTAACATATAGTTATAATAACTCTCCGTATGGCTCTGAAATGCCACTTTGTCCGTCTTCAGATGAACTGCCGCAATCATGCGGTTCAACACTTCCAGTACCCGGCTGTCCACCATCTCACAGGTGATCATCAGGGCGCCGATCCGCTCTGATGAAGCTACCTGAGTCAAAAGCCCCAGGCTTCTCTTGAAAAACAGAGCCAGAAGCGCCACCGGCTCAAAGCTTTCACCCTCAATGATGACAGGTTCGCCATCCAGAGCCTGCCCCAACAGATTGTCAACCAAAATACCTTGATTTTCCTCCGCATATCGCAGGGCATCCTTCCCGTAGAACCACTGGTTCACTCCCGTTCGTTTGCACAACACAGCTGGAATATTGTAGCTCTGTGCTCCCGCCACCTGGGAAAGCGTCTCCACCTCCCCGGAATCCGAGAAGGCATAGCTGATCTGACAGTACTCGTTGCCCAAATCATATCCCAGTATTAACTTATCACTGCCAAATAAGCCCATCTCTCCTCACATTCTGCCGTCAACGCGGCTATGAACCCGTCCTTATTTCAGCTGGAACAGTCTTCCGTTCAGGTAATCCTTTCTGTAATACTCCTCCAGCAGATTATCCATGGTGTCCATGTCATGTAATGTCCTGCTGATTACGATGTCATTGACCAGACGGTATCGGCTGTCATTCGCACCGCCGCTATGGTCATTTTTTTGCAGTGTACCGCTCTCCGTCAGCTGGGATTCGCCGTCTCTCTCCTCCGTGATATAATACTGCAGACTCTCTCCGAAGAAAAGGATAAACTCCTTGAAGCATACCCCGCCGTACACCTCCCGCATATACTCTGATATGTACTCTTCAGATCCGCCTTCTTCATGAGTGATCACATAGTGAATGCAGGCTCTGCTCCTGGGATCAGCGCGGTACTCAATGACCGTCTTGTCCGCCAGTTCCTGCTGTACCCAGGTAAAGCCCCTGAATTCTTTAAAGAACTCAAGATGGATTCCCTCTGACATCAGCTCCCTGAGAAGTTCCTCCACGATTCGCTCTGTATCACCTCTCAGTTCCTGGATATTATCTGAATAATATTTCAGCAGTGCAAGCTTACACACTTTCTGCACCGACTCGCCCCTCATGTACATGTACTGGATTTCCCTGAAAACATCGCTCTCAGTGACACGCTGTCTCACAAAATAGTCAAAGGCGCATTGAGCCAAAAAGGCCTCCTCCACCTCCGGTTTCGCCCCTTGTGATACATAATAATGAAAAATCTCCATCTTTTCGCCCACGAAGGCACCTGAGTACAGCATTTGCATCAGGATGGTCTCACTGAGCCGATAACACTCCACGTCAAAGGACCGGGCTGCTTTCCAAATATCCCGCATGTTCTTTGTCATTCCACGATAATACATGGAAAGATATTGCAGCACCGTGCCGTCGTATTTCTCCCGGCTGAAAGCATAGACCGCAGCTGCTGTCAGAATAGGGTCCTCAATCATATTATTCTTCTGCATCAGAGGACTTATCAGCCGTACTAAAACCTTAGGGTCAATAAAGTAGGGCCCATATTCCTCCAACCAGGTCCGAGCCAGTTCATAATGACCCCGGAGTACCATGTATTGAATTACACTGCTGCGCTCCTCCACTGTCAGCTCCGCCGCCGGGATCTGAGTCAGATATTCATCCAGGGCACGCATATCATCCACATCATAGTAATAATGTAGCACCCGAAGATACAATTCACGCCGCAGCTCAGGCACTGCATACCCGGCATTCAACACACGGAGTGAACGCCGGATATTCTCCTTAAGCTTCTCCTCCGTATTCTCCCCGTCCTCCCTGTCGCCCTCGCACAGATACAGATCCAGCTCAGGGCTCTGCTGCAGGTAAGGGGTCAGCATTCGCAGATACTTACCCGGAATCATTAACTTTTCCAACGTATACTCTGCCGTTCGGATAAACCGGTTGTTCCATGCGTCCTCAAACACTATAGTGTAATTATTGCCATATAATGCAACCCATGTCTGTCGGTCGTTTATAGTGTATTCTGCGGGATACAGGTTACCCGGATGGTACACATATACTTTTCTAAGCCTGTCGTCCTCCACCCGGATCAAATGGGCAAAAAGCAGCCTGGACAGCGGTCCGCAAGTATTCTCATCTATCATTCCCGGCTGCAGCAGACGATTGTACAAGTTGGCCAACGGGCGATTGATATGTTCCTTTTTGATCTGTTCAAGCACAAACTGCTCCATCCTGGGCTGATATACATCATAGATCTCTGTCAGCTTGTCAGCATGCTGGACAATGTAATCATAGAGATAGGCGCTGTGCTCATAATCAAGATTGGTCTGGTAGGAAAAATACATCAACACTGTCCGAGGCAGTTCCTGAACCTCTTTCAGATTAAGCGACATCATATAGTACTCGAACAGGTTAGTGATGCGCAGCTTTGCATTCACACCTGCCTTATACCACTCAAAATACTGATCTCCTGTCCTTCCGCCCTTGATCAGGAGTGTACATATTTCCTGCAGGATCCGGACATCGTTTTTTCGGGAATAGAGCTTAACCAGTATGTGGTAAAGCACCGGTGAAAACTCACGCACTTTTCCTGCCAGATACAATATCTGCTCAACTGTCTCCTGCTTCAGTAAATCCTGTCTGACACCGTACCAGACAACCTGCAGCTCAAATGCTCCCAGTTTTCTCAAAAGCGCGGGGTTGTTGTTGATCATGGAGATAGCTTCCATATACAGAATGGGGCTCGTGCACCCAATGTCAAACTGCCTTTCTAGAAACATCCACTTTCCCGTCACCGACTTGCGGTAATCCTGAGAGAGATAGAGAAGCAGCCATGCCACCCTCCAGTCAGTGTCATTTCCGTGATAGATCTGCTCCACCTCAGCCGTCACCCTGTCCACATACTTCTCCTCACGGTGTATCAGCGTAGTCAGATACAAGTAATAAGCTCTCAGAGTACTGCTGCCCGCTCCCTTGTCTAAAAGTTCAGACACATGATCCAGAATCCAACCAGCTTCATTATACCGCTCCTCCGTGACCAGCATCTGCGCCTGAAAAAGACGTGCCGTCACATCATTTTCATTCCATGTCACCATTCGGTCCACCAGCGCTCCTGATTCCTTCAGCCAGGTGGCTGTGCCAATTTTCTTCATGCGAAAGGCCATGTAGAACTCCATCAGCTGCACTGTCATACGCTTCTGGTTCAGCTCCACCTTATTCAAGCCTGTATTATGTTCATTCCGAACCGTCACAGGTATGATTAGTGATACATAGCAGTTATACAGGCATATCTCGCCATAACTCCGGCCTTTCCAGCATCTACTTCCGTCTATGAATACCGGCAGCCGGCAGCGATTTCCCAAAAAATCGTCGTCTGTCAGCATTTCCCTCTCTGTAAATAGAAAATCACCTCTGCACTCAACAAAGAGCTGCGTGAATCCCCATCCGTTGCGGATGATTGTGAGCTCTCTCTCCGCTACGCCTTCAGCACTGAACTCGATCCCCATTTCTAAGTTAAGTTCGCTCTCTTCTACCAGAAAGTCCACCTTCTGCTTCTTGTTGACCTGAACAAGAAATTCCTCCACATTCTGTTCCATGCCATCATGGGTGGAGAGCGCTCTGTAATCATCTGCGAACTGGCTGTCACGGCCGGCGAATATTCTGGAAAACTCCGGAGAATAATACAGCTTCACCGCTTCCTGCCAATTAGTCTTAGCAAGATTTGCAAAATGGAATAAATTCTTGATGGCTCCTACTGAGGATTCCATAGCCTTATATTCCACGCTTACCACAAAGGGAATGTAATACTCACCCTGATTGCTGACAATGTAGAAATTACCTTTTACAACATCGCCTTCCTCCAGATTTTCTCCGTGGAAGCAATAATAAATTTCCTCTTCGCCAGCAAATTCACCTGACATGCACTCCATCCGCAGGTCGGAGGAAATCACAGTTCCACTGGTAATAGTACCAGGAGAGGTATAGATGTGAAAGGAGCCCTCATACTGTTCCCCCTTGCACAGTGTTATCTCTATTTTTGAGCAGGAAAAATCAAGAGAACCATTCTCATAGTCGAAGTTTCCCTCAAGAATCTGATCGATTATCTTCTGCATTCCCACTCACCTACTTCTACTTGTTCTGCTCAGCAGAATACCATGCGCCACCCCTGCTTTCGATTTTCTGCTGACTATTTCTATTATATCAAACTATAATGGACAGGGCAAATCATTTCTCAGGAAAATGGTAACAGTTCATTCATAGCTGAACTATTACAGAAAATGCAAAGAAAAACCGCTGTGCATCTCGCACAGCGGCGCAACTTATCGTTAGAGTTTTACTCCATGTTCAGCTTCTTTGATGTGATATGGTAGGATGCCAGATAGCAGCCCACTGCCAGCAGCAGATTGATAATGAGGCTGGAGTATAGACTTATGTTCATATAACTTGACATAATGTATTCTTCCCCTGTTGCAAATATCAGGGCTGTATAGCTTATGACCTGAATTATAAAACCCAGCAATCCTCTGGCAATCATAATCCCAACATACCACAGGATGGCCATCAGTACTCTGTATTTGGAAGACAACTGTCCCAGCGAGACAGCTCCAAACATAGTAATAACAGCCATGGGAATTCCCAGTATCAGATACAGAATACAAGCAACAACAGTCCCGGTGATACTATAGCTTCCCATAAAGACACTGAGCAGATCCCGTAATCCGACAAAGATATTCGCCAACACCTTCATAATTTCAAACACACTCTCACCGGAGATAACTGACACGATAAAGAGCAGGGAGATCATCATGCCGATGTAGATCAGGAATGCCCAGACAGTGCTGACAAGAATTTTACTGACCAGAATCTGTCCCTTAGTCACGGGCAGAGTATGGAGCAAATATCCCTCGTCCGTATACATACTTTTGTAAAAACGTACTACCAGGTAAATAAAGATTGCATAGACCGCTCCCGCCATCAACAGTACATAGAGAAAAAAGGAAAAAACGCTGGCCATATTCATTATGGTCGATCCTAAGTTCACAAAATAATAGTCAGTATCGTTCCGTATCTCCTGCCACATGGGAGCCATAGAGCTAAGACATACTGTCAGTGTTGCCAGTCCCAGAGCAAACAGCAGGATACAACCCACTTTGTAAATACTCTTCCATTCGTATTTTATCAGTTTTCCTAACATGCGAACACCTCCCTGAAGTAAGCGTCTACGCTCTTTCCATGCTGCTCCCGGATATTGTCAACGGACGTATACAGTACCAACTGACCGTACCGCATAAAGATCACCTCATCCAGCACTTGCTCAATATCCCCAATGAGATGAGTGGATATGATGACGGTGGCATTGGGATTATAGTTGTTGATAATGGTTTGCAGAATATAATCTCTCGCTGCAGGGTCCACGCCTGCGATGGGTTCATCCAGCACATACAGGTCGGCATTCCGACTCATCACCAGGATCAACTGCACCTTTTCCTTTGTGCCCTTGGAAAGGGTGCGCATCCTGCTTTTAGGGTCAATATTCAGGCTTTGCAACATTCCCAGGGCCTTCTCTTTGGAAAAATCCGCATAGAAATCGCAAAAATATTTTAATATTTCATCGACCCTCTGATTGCCGGATAAATACGTACGATCGGGCAGATATGCCACATGCGCTTTGGTCTCAGGTCCCACGGGTTGCCCGTTTATCCTGATGCTGCCCTGGTTCGGTGTCAATAATCCATTTATCATCTTGATCAATGTGGTCTTGCCGCTGCCGTTTGGACCCAGAAGGCCGATGATCTTGCCTCTGGGCAGTGTCAACGTGATATTATTCACCGCTACATGCCTTGCATCGTAAGCTTTTGTCAAGCCTACAATCTCAATCAATTCATTCATACTTTTCTCCTATCTGCCCATTTATCGGGCACTCAACATCAGTCAGCTTGTGATGCATTCTTCAACAGTTCCACAGCCTCGCTCTCAGAATAGCCCAACTCCTTTATCTTTGCAAAGAAAGTATCCACCAATCCTTTTGCCATACCTGACTGAATCTCTTTGATCAATGCCGCATCCTCCGTCACTGTCCTTCCGTTTGTCCGCTGAGTGATGATAAGTCCGCTCCTTTCCAACTCAGCAAATGCTTTCTGCATTGTGTTGGGGTTCACTGCGGCTTCCGCCGCCAGCTCCCTTACACTGGGCAGTCTACCCCCGGGGGAATAGTGACCGGAGACAATCTGCATCTGGATCCGATCTACCAGTTGAGTGTAGATAGGTCTGTCAGCATCCAAATCCCATGCCATAGCTCTCCTCCTGTTCTCTCTTGTCTCCAGTGCTGTGGCCAGCTCTTTTCAGCTTTATTTCCACAAACAGCAGTCTTGTATTATCTGCATGATACAATAATACAATTAGTTTATAGCTTTGTCAATACTACTATTTTTTACTCATTAGCACCTTATTCTGCCCACTGCATATATTGACTATAACTAAACCCGGTGCGGTTGTGGACGGAAATTTCCCCTGTATCGGGTATGGCCGCCTGCCGGCGGCAGATTGAGAGGTATTTATGCCAAATCCCCAACTGGTGGCTGCCCAAGGGACCAACTCCTCCAGCGGTTCCATTAAGATCAATGTGGTGTCGTCCGTGGAACTGATCCCCGTAGTGAACGCCACTGTCACCATCTCCTACACCGGCGATCCTGATTCCCCCCTGATGGAGCTCACCACAGACAGCTCCGGCCAGACGCCAACAGTAGAACTGCCTGCGCCGCCCGTGGAGCTCTCTCTGGAGCCTGAAAATCTGGAACAGCCCTACTCAGAGTTTAATATCGAGGTGACTGCGGAAGGTTATGATCCAGTGCTGGTGTCCGGCTCCGAAGTCCTGGCAGGCGAGCTTTCCCTTCAACCGGTCAGAATGAATCCCACGGTGGGCGGTGAGCAGCCCGAGCGAGATGTGATCATTCCTGATCACACACTGTTTGGAGATTACCCGCCCAAAATTCCCGAGGATGAAATCAAGCCAATTGCCGAGACAGGCGAAATTGTCCTCAGTCGTGTGGTGATTCCTGAATATATCATCGTCCACGACGGCGCTCCCAACGATTCCACCGCTACCAACTACTGGGTGAAGTACCGGGATTACATCAAGAATGTGGCTTCCTGTGAAATCTATGCCACCTGGCCTGAGGCTACCATTTATGCAAATGTCTTGGCGATTATGTCTTTTACATTAAATCGTGTATTCACTGAATGGTAGGGGAATCAACAGTCATTCATGGTTTTAGATGTTTGATTATCAATGAATTGGTAATAAAGATTACAAGCAAAAATTCCTATGAAATCGAATACCGATAATTTGGACAAGCTCTAAAACAAAGTCAGTTCCTAAATGTCCAACTTTGTTTTAAAGAAACATTATAATAGCACAGTACAGCTTTTCAGGGAGCAGATATTCTGCTCCCTGCACTAGGAATGTCAAAAACTTTTTATTTGCAGGCCACCGAAAATATCAAGGTTTCCTGATGGCACACAGGTAATCACAACACTATGTTCTTCCTGCTCCGGGTCATAGGTGGTATATAACACTCCAACAATCGCTTCATCCCCTTCTGTCTCAACTGTGTCATCAAAATAAGTTGCACCGCCAACTACCTGAATCGTCTGACCGTCAAAGCTGTTTTCCAGCACTCCATTCGTCACAGACAGAGACCCCCATTCCCTTTCTATAGTAAAGGAGTAATCTTCTGACATATCCGCGCCAAAAACAGCTTTTACAAACATTCTGACTTCTTCCGGTGTGATATTTCCATTGTACCAATCAAAAGGCAGGTCTGCAGCATCCGGCGTTTCCATCCAATCGTTTGTAACATAGTAAATATAATCACCAATCAGGAACAGGTAATCATCATCTGTTATATTCCCCAGTTTTTCATCGTAATGTCCAATTTTACAGGCAGCTATAAATGCGGAAAACTGCTTTTCACACTTTTCTGTTACCTCAAATTATGGTGCTTCCTGCTCCACAACTTCTTCCGCTTCTTCGGCTGGCTCTGTTGCAACCTCTTCATTCAAAGTAGCATTATCTGCAAAGTCAGAAGTATTATCTGTCTTGACATCACTTCCACTATCAGATTCCTGTACCATTGCATTTCCTGTCATAGAATCAGAATCTGACGCTTTTTCTTCCCCACAAGCCGTTAATACTGTACACATAATTGTACATAAGATTAGTGCTACTTTTCTTTTCATAAGCTCATACTCCTTTGTAACCCTTTTATTGTGCCATTGCCTCAACCTGAGCAAGAATGTCGGAGAGAAAGGCTTCTCTATAAGCAGTGATTACTTCTTCGCCGTTATCAGTATTCATTCCTGCGCCAATAGTAATTTGTGCATAAGTGTTGGTTTCCGTATCGGAAATTGTTATGGTATAACCAGCACTTTTAAGGTTCTCCCCTTCTTTACCAGCGCGAGGGTCATTGTTTCTCACGCCAACAATGTAACGACCGTAATCGTAGACCTCAGTTTTACCATCAGCCTTTGCGACTCCTTCGAGAACACGGAAGTTAATCTTGAACTCAACACTTCTGTCATCGTTGTTAGCGATTGTATAAACTACGCCAGACATATCAGGCCCCTGAAGAGTCCAATACATAGCTCTGGGGAACAAGATGGTGAGTCCGTCCAGTCCAATGTCGCCCCATGTCAAATCGCTTGATGAGTTATTGATTGGAAGGTCAACTCCAAATTCAGCAGGAACCATGTCATCAATTGTGATGTTGACAATGTCAAAGTCATAATCCCCAATTACATCCTCAAATTCTTCACTTTCCGAAGTATCCTCAGCGACTGGTGTTTGCTCTGGTTCAACGGTTGGAGTCACCGTGGGAGCCGTTGTTGATTCACTTACCGCAGGACTTGCACTGTTAGAATTTGTTGTAGGTTTAGCATCTTCGCCCCCACAGGCCACCAATCCCACACACATGATAGTAACACATAGCATCATTAGCACTTTCTTTTTCATAAATCTTTCTCTCCTTTTTGCTTTAATCAATGGAAGTTAAGCATATATTTTGCCTGACTCATTACCAAATGAATACACCTCAATATCCGAATAGTTGCACACCAGTATCACCCTTGTCAGTAGATAAAGTAGCAACGCCAATAATACTTAAATCGGGCTTTAGAATATTATTCCTGTGCCCTTCCGAATCCATCCACTTCTCCATCATTTCATATCCATCCGTATGGGGACCACGGATGATATTTTCAGCGGATGCCAAGGATGAAACGGTGTACCAGCTTGACCCATCAGGTCTGGTATGGTCCATAACCGAAATAATCTCCTCGGCACGGATTGAAGCGGCAGCAGCCAGTTCATCGCTCCATTCAAGAGCGTTAAGACCAGCCTCTTCGCGAACGCGGTTGACTTCATCAAAGATAATCTTCGCGTCACCAACGCATAAGTCGCTGGTAGTCTCAGACAAGGAATCCTCAGACTGAGGGGATTGTTCAGGTGTAGGCGTAATTACGTCCTCTGCTGGTGAGTCAGTGAAAACGGGCAAACCGGCATCCGTTTCCTCTACCTTTTCATCATCAGCACCATCAACGATTTCAGGAATGTCGATTGACTCTGTTTCCCCAGTATCTTCATTTTCTTGATTCAAAGCAGTCCCCACATTGTCTGTTGTAACCGATTCATTTTCAGCATACTCCCATTCTATTTCGCTGTCTTGTGCTGTATATGTACTTTCAACAGATATAGCGTGACCACATCCAGCTAAAGAAAGGGCAAAGACCATTAGAGCAACAGCGATTGCACTACTTCTTCTCTTCATAAAAACACCTCCCTTCCAACGTACTTCTTCATACTCCCGTAAGCTTTACTAACAGAAGCATATATCAAAATTGGTCGCTTACAACCGTACTCTTAGTTCCGAAGTCATACTCGAACTGTCTGCAATAAGCAACTCTCTCCAAATAATCATCATAATCGTCATAATCATCATATGATGAATCAGATGTATTTGCAGTATTTCTGTAGGGTCCAGAGTAAGAATGTCTTAGGGATTCTTCAAATTCCCTGTTTCTTGCTTCCTGTTCTTCCAAATATTCCTCGTAATCCGTCTTCCTTCTCTCTGGTTCAGGTTTAGCAACCTTCATAGTCTTCTGAGCCTGTTTTATAACCGACTTGTTTTGTTCGGGTTTCTCATGGTTCTGTTTTACCTTAACCCATCTACCTTGTTTAATAGGTGTCTTTCTTGCCATTTGCTGTAGTTTTTCATAAGTAAAATAGCAATAGCTGGTTGCCGCATATTGTCCAATAGTAAGGTTGTGAAGATGATTATTAATCAGCCAAGCGTAAATATTTGTACGTTCCTTGCCTTTATCACCTTCATCTATTATTTTTACCCTTAATGAAAGGTTTGTTCTCGCTCTTTCGTACTCTTCTCCATTCTCGTAATCGAAGATAACTTTTGGGGATTTTACCCTAAAGCTCTTCTTGGCGCATTTGCCAATTTCTTTTCTAAGAACTTCGATTATTTCTCTTTCGTCTTTACTCGGCTCATAACGTTTTACCATAATCTAATCTCTCCTTCGCAGGGTTCACATAAAGGTATTCTATAAATATTGTGCAATGTATTCATTTTATTGTCAAGAAAAATATTGTCTATATAGTGACAATCTCCCCAATGAGACAATCTCTTGAACGAGAGAATTTTATTCTCTTGATAATGACAATATAATAAACGGAAGGAGGAGTATCCTATGATGTCTTTTGAGCCGTTATGGGCAACAATGAAATCGCGAAAAGTGTCTATATATATGCTTATAACAAAATACAATATTTCGCGCAGTATGATTGATAAATTAAAGCATGATAGAAATGTCACATTGGAGACAGTGGAACGTTTATGCCAAATTCTGGACTGCAGAGTTGAAGACATTGTTGTGTATATTAAGAATGAACAATAGCTGGCAAAATTTGATTTATAAAATTTGGGCTCTATAATATATATAGTGGGTGGCACCTGCCACCCTAAACAGCCAACATTAAGTTAATATGTCAGGGTATCTCCCGGCAAAAGTTTGAAATAAAAGAAAGACAGGTTTCATCACCTGTCTTTTTGAATTTCTCCAAATTGGAAACAATTTAAAATGGTTCAATCATAGTCAGAATCTCCTTCGCATTAAAAGTTGTCAATGATTCCTATATTCAGTTGTGAAGTTACCGTGCGTCAATCGCGTCTACCTCTTGCCTTGTCTTAAAGAGGATAGAGCCATATTTTTCACGGATAGAGGACATCTCCATAGGAATGGTACATCTGTGTTCAGAAACACCCCAATACCACATCTTCTTTTTTGAGGCCCATTTAAAATTCAGTTCTTTCAGCTTATGCTTAACAGGATAGGTGTCACCGCTTATCCATATCCAAAAGCCGACAAGTTCAACCTCAATATCTGCTTTCATTTTGATGACTTCGTTAAGGACCCTTTTTAGCTCTGTCTCCGTGGAATAATCACATTTTCTGGAAGATGTCTGATTTGCTGTGAACTGTTTGAGAAATGAATCATATTCAGAATTGATTTCCTGCATAACAGCTGTTGTATCCGTGTCAGGATTATTGTCTGGATGATACTTGATTAGGAGTTTCTTATATTGATTTCTCAACTCATCAATTGTCTGGATATTAGAAAACCATTTCATAGGTCATACCTCTATAACTGTTTCATCTGTTTAGTGTCCTTTGAAAAGAAATAAACATTGTCAGACAAAATATCCTGTTCAGGCACCTCTTTCCTATTGACATCATGTACCATTCCTCTCAAGAACTCTACATCCAGCCCATCTCCTTCTGGAAGCAGGAGCACCTCATGTGTGGAAGATGGCAGAATATAAAAGCTTCCTACACTGTCTGCGAAATCTGACATAATCTGTGGGTACAGGATACAACAACTCCCAAGCTGACATTTAACATTGGACAGCACATAGATTTTGTTGGAACAGCATTCACTGTCTTCCAACAAACCAGGCTGAAGCGCACGAATCACATTGTCCAAAGGACTTATGTTCGCCGGCAGCAGCTCCGGCGTATTCTCCTGCGCTGCCTCCCACACTTCATCTGAAGACACTCCCCATGCTTCAAGGTGCAAATTATGAACTAGAAAAGACGCTGTTTCTTGTGTATATTGAGAATCAATCAATACTCTGAAAACAATGGATAAATCAAGAAACGGAACGCTGGGAATATCGCGCAGAAGCACTTCATTTTGAGCTGTATTGATGAGCTGATAGACGATTTTATTCTTTATCTTGTCAAACGTGCCGACATCTGAAACGTCAAATTCGTCGGCTCTCTGTTTTTCATAGATATGTAGTATCATTTCAACAATCTGTTCCAGTGGTTCTCCGTGAATGTAATCATCTGCAAACTGTTCCAAATATATGACCGGAGCCAGCGACTCCCCCTTTCTCTGGATGGAAAGGCCCGTGAAAATAGTGCCATTGTTCTTTAGCACCGGCTTCAGCGTTAAAACGTATCCATCTCCAAGTCTTTTTTCAAGTGACTCTTTAATCACTCCCATTATTAAGTTTTTTGTCATCATTTTCTCTTCCTCTCTTCCTTCGTTTTTTTAGAAATCTTCAGGCATATTTGAATGAATCTTCGTACTTGTCATAGGTCCATCCAAGAGTTCAATCTCTATCAAAATATTGGATGCAAACTGCGCTCTGGTCAGCTGAGAAATGCTGAAAATGCCAAAGATTAAATCGTCTTGCGCCGTGCCTATCTCATCTTCAAAATATGAAATGAGCTTGTAATAATCATCATTCTTTTCCAAAAGAGTTTTGTAGATGTCATTTAGAACATCTTCCTTGATTTCATATTTGGGACTTTCTAATATCAGCTTCTCATATTTCTCGACCTTGAATGTCAATAAATAAAATATGCACTGTGACGCGACATAAAGAACCCTGAGTTCTTTCCTGTCAAAATATTCCATTTCTATCTTGTCTCCTTTCTTCCATAGCTCTGCCTATGGATAATTTTATTCACGCATCAACCATAGATAATTGATGACAATGCTGTTTCTTGCATGTTGAAGATTATAGCTGACTTCCTTCAGGATACCTTTGTCATATGTCGCTCCGTAAAGCTCCTTTCGGCAGTGGTATATCTTTCCGGACGCATAGCCATGCTCTTCATAATAATGATACAAGTCGCAGGCATAGACAGCCCTTGCCGAATGGATGCCCCCTTTGGGGACATCATTCTTTTCAAACAATCTTTCTTCGCCTGCATGGCTATAGGTTTTGACTTTAGCCAGAAAATCTCTCACAAAATCTGTGTAAAGAGGATTGACCAAGCACCACCGCTCAACCCCGCCTTTGCCGCGCTTAAAAACTTCCAGCAGACCCGTCGGATTATTGTCTTTGCCAAGCTGCTCTCTAAAGTCTTCTTTTCTTAACCGCAACGATTCTGCCCTGCGGCAACCAGTCGCTTTCAACATAATGTAAGCATCACGCTGTCTTTTGGTAGCGTATTCCCCTGTCAGGTTATCATTTCTGTTTCTGATAATGTTTTTGCGCTCTCTGGCAGGGAAAGTATAACCTAAGTCATTCTTACTGATTCCCCCAAAAGAAGCTGCCAAGGCGGCTCCGTATAAATGAAGACTCCAAGCCGACAGCCCCTTTTCTTCTTTCGCTTTGAGCCAATCGGCGGCAAATTTTTGACAATCAGCATAGCTTTTCACTTCATGTCTATGGTTTTCCAAAACCCAGGATGTGAACTGCTCACACACGCTGTCATAATTGTTCAGCGTCCTCGTGGAATAGATTCCTTTGGGTGCTTCATAAGGTTTATTTTCCCTGCGACATTTTTCTTTTGCTTCTATCTTGTCTTTATGCTTAGATTGTCCAAAACGCACCTGGTTTTGCAAGGCAGCTTTATACTGATGCTTAAAGACACTTTTTTTGCTCATATGCCGTCCTCTCATGAAAATGTGTACAGAAACCAAAGGTCAGGCAGCCGCCTGGCTTTGAACATACACGTTCTTCAAATTTTAATTTTGGGAAATATCTCACTATCAGATTGATAAAATCTAATAGTACAGGATTTAGGAATAATGCAGAATGACCTGTATCCATTTCCGCACGATAATTGCCAGCTTCGGTACTGGACTTATTATATGTAAAGCAGCTCCCCTTCTATCAGGATAGCCGCGTTATTAGGGTTACGAGATTTTTCTCTCTCTTTTCCTAAAAGGATTGCCTTTTGTGAAATAATACAGAAACCTGATAAATTCTCTGCTGTTCCAAAAAGCTATAACACTTAGATACTCAATACTTAAAATAAACACTTTCTATATATATTGTATCAAAGTATTTCTTGAAATCAAAAAAATGGAATATTCCAGAGATATTATTACATTTTGAGGAAATTTAGCCGACAACCGTTCTTTCAAATACAATTAAGCGAGGTTAGATGAATGTTTTTCGTGCTTATCTTCGATGCACTCAACATTCATCTAACCTCGCTCTCAGAATAAATATTGTCTATTTCAAATACTTATTGGTTTACAGCGTTATTATTTGGCTATTCCATTGGCGTATTTTTCCATATTCCAAATGGGTCGTCATCAATTTCTTGAAATCCTACATTTGAACTGAAAGGATAATTTTTCACTTTTTCCTGCTCCGAGCTTATGCCAAATGGGTCATCACATTCTTTTCCCGCCGATATTGCCTGATTACTCTGAGACCCTGACTTAGCCCTGTGTTTTTTCTGCCTTTTCCTGTTCTCAAATCGCTTTTGACATGCCATCTCATAATTATATACTTGTTGCGTACATGTCAGCCATTCGCCTTCCTCCACCTCTGTGTCCTGAACTACAAACATACATCTATTATCAATCAATGCCTGTAATATGTCCGTTGTACATTGCTCATCCAACCTGCATACAAAACTGCATTTGGCAACCAATGAATCGTAATATAAGCCATCCAGCCTAACCTTCCAACCATTCTTGCACATCTCGGTCCGCATATAGAAGATGACGGAAATCACTCCCAATCCATGTTTACTAATTAATATCTGTAGCAACGGGTCTTCAATAAAATCAGTTTCAAAAGTTAGGTACTCCAATTTCTGTTTATACGCTACTCCGTTATCTGCTGCCACTGGTGGCCATTTTTCTTTTAATTCTTTAAAAATTGAATTGTTTATATCAGTTCTTTTGATTATTGTTTCATTTGGCATATAACCAACTCCTTTCTATGCTTGTATTAAGTTTTTATAATAAATCAGTTTATTCCAAAACAAACCATCTCATATCAACTTCAAAACATATCACTACATTACAATTACATTACAAACACATGCGTTACATAAAGGTTAGTAACACGTGACAATATGTATGTCACGCATTACTAACCCGTTTAGCTTATTCTTCCACTTCTCCGAATAAAGATTCAAATTCATCGACACTAATTTTTTTCATGGCCCAGTTTTTCGCCTCTTTCTCTGTATAGGGAAAAATATGTGATGCATCTGACTGACCGTTATCATAATGTTCTGCATACTCCGTAAGCGCTCCTCCTTCAGCATATAAGAAATACTCTCCTGTCTTTTTACGATAAAGTTTTTCTAAAACACAGTAAAAATCTCCATATCCATTCCAGTATTCCCCTATCAAAGTTGCTGTTTCCGTGTCATATTTTTTACCATTAATTATCTTTTTCATAAAAATCCACTCCTTTCGTTAATTTGTTATATTTCAGTTACTATATTCATCACAACAGCAAACCACTTTTAATAAGCTCTCTATATTGTGAAAAATATATCCCCTTCTAGAGAGGATACATTCATATTACTACTATATATTTGTTTTGTCAACCACTTTTTGTGGTATTCCATTGCCCCTATAAAAATTTTATTAACTCGATAAATACTGCTCCATACTACAATAGAGATAAAATTCCGTTGGTTTGTTTCCTTCCTTTACCCACTCTTCAAATCTATTGATTAAATCTTCATCGTATAATTTAAGGCAACGTGCAAGTTCTTTCTTTCCCCCCTCATTTTTTAATATCAATCGTTTATAGTCCACCGGGAAAATCATGGGTACCTTACAATGTATACACGCTAGTTCTAAATTCCTTTTCTTTTCATACCAATGCATAAGCTTATCAAAACTTTCTGGCACAGGTCTGTTTCTCTTTATAAGCTTTGATATCTCAAAATTCTTTTCAAAGGTTTCCAATTCTTTTTTATAATTGGCTGTCTGCTCATAACTATCAGCTTTCATATGAAAACCATTCTTGCTATATCCTGACATAGCAACTGCAACCTTTTCTGGAACTTTGAAAAGTTCATAAAGCCAAAAAGCTGTTCTAAATGCTATACTATATCCATCACTGATTCGACCCCTATTATCTTTAATATCTCCATCTACTAATCTTTCGACCAAGTCAAATGCTCTGTCATATTCTGATTGTGAACGCGGCTTAAAACCGAAATCACAGGTACTATATTCAGATAAGTCACTTTCTCTTGTGTAATCAGGATAAAGAATTCCTATCTTTTCTTTACGAAAAATCTTATAGTATCTTTTTATGTTCTCACAATTTCCAAACGCATTCAAAGAAGTTATTACAATAATAGTGTTAAATGGTTTCTTTGATTCTCTTTTTGCCTGTTCAATAATGCAATCCAGTTTATAATACATACCCTTTCTGGCACTTGTCATCACATCAATCTGTATAGTATCATCTTCTTTAAATATCATATTGTTTTCAATAAAATTACTATCCTGCTCTACTTCATCATTTTTAGGAACAGCAAACATTAAGTTTTCAAATTGATTATATATTTTTCTCTTTTGTAAACTTGTAACAAGGTCTTCCTTTGTATGACCTGTTCGAATGCTTGCATATCCATATATATGCTGTTTATTTATTTCCATATTGAGGCTCCTTTCCTTCATAATCTACCTATATTGTACAACACTAACCCTCTCAAGTCAACTCACAAAAAGTGGTTGACATATCCATTTTTATATGTTAGCATATAAACATACCACAAAAAGTGGTTGAAACTTATTTGTAAGGAGGTAGAGAAAATCAAAGAAAGGAGTTGATGTCCATGGGTAGTATTATCGAATATGACAGGCTTTCTCCTAATAACATTTTATTAAATGATGTTGCTAAGGAGCAAACCTTGACAGATACAACCTACAAACAGTTTGAGATGAAACAAAAGGAAATGAGAGTTATTTTCGAGTTTCCTGAAAAAGCAGATGATGAGGAATTGATTAAACAGGAAGTTAAGTCTATACTCGTCAACGCCTTACAGGAACGCGTACATAAAATCTCATAGCACAAGCAGGGGTTATTTCCCCTGCTGCCATTGAAAGGAGGCGGACAGATATGAAAAGAGTACGAATGTTATTAAGAGTGAGTTCCAATCAACAGCTTGAGGCTGATGGAGATTTATCCGTACAGCGACAAATAGTAAAGGAATACGTTGAAAGACAGGTTGATTGGAAACTAGACGAAAAAGAATATTTTGAGGGAAGCAATAGCGGATATAAAAACTCTGTAGCTAACAGGGATATATTGCAAGAGGCTCTACAGGACGCAAGGAACAAGGAATACGACATTTTAGTTACTTATAAAGATGATAGAGTTGGGCGTCTGATGTGGGAAATAGGCGCTTATGTAATGTCGCTAAAAAGTTATGGAGTTGACATATACACCGTTAAAGACGGCTGTATTTCTCCAGAAAATGATGATATTATGGGGCAAATGATATTAGCTCTCCGATATGGGAATGCACAAAAAAGCAGTTCCGACACCGGAATGAGGGTAAAAGACACAGCCCAAAAGCTGGTACAGCAGGGGAAATTTATGGGAGGGAAGGCACCTTATGGCTATGAGTTAGTGCTTTCGGGAGAACTCAGTAAGCATGGACGAGCATTACATAATTTAGTAGTCATTCCCGAAAAAGCCGAAGTTGTGAAGTATATCTATCAGCTTTCTTTAAACAAAGAATATGGCTCTGCTAAAATTGCAAAGCTGTTAAATGAGGATGATAGATACAAAAACCTAGCTCCCAACGATGCATGGAAAAGCGGAACCATAACAAGCATATTGACCAATCCCATTTATGCAGGTCATACGGCTTATAAACGCAGGGAGCGTATCAACGGCCAATATCACAGACTGGACAGTGAAGACTGGATTAGGTCCTTTGAACCCAACGAAAACATTATGATTATTGACGGTGCAACATGGGATAGAACACAGGAGAGACGAAAAATGCGAGGAGATAAATATATTAAGAAATTGGAGCATAAAGATGTGAATGTTATTAAGAGAAATGATGGCATGCTGCCTCTGGTAGATGTTATCCATTGTGGATATTGTGGTTGTAAACTGGTGAATGGCAGTAAATATAATTACTGGACAATTAAAGGTACAGGCGAAAAGCGGGCCAGTAAAACTCCCATTTACAAATGCCAAGATGCATGGCAGGGCATTCCTCATGCGAAGACAAAGCAGTTTAGAGCCGACAAAATAGAGACTATTATTTTCAAGGCGCTTGCAACTTATGTTGAAATATTGCAGGAAAATGAAAATGTTTTTGAGGAAATAACCAAAAACCAAAACGCAACGCGCAGGCAAAGGGAAAACGAACTGAAAAAAGAGAAAAAAGTCCTTGATGATATACAAAAAAAGATTGATGTTTTGGAGGACCATATTCCAGATGCTATGACAGGCAATTATCTGATGTCAGAGGAGTATTTGATTTCTCTTATAAACAAACAGAAAGAACAGGCTGAAAGGCAATTAAAGGTTATTCAACAAAAGGAAGGCGAGCTAAACAATGTATCTGTAACCATAAATGATTGGGAGGACATCAGGCAGAAAATTCCATCATGGCAAGATGTATTTTTAAACGCAGATGTGGCAACAAAGCGAGTACTGGTTAACAGACTGATAGAGCGAATAGACATTAAGGAAGATAAGGTTGTGATACGCTTTAAAATCAACCTCAATGATTTTTTACCACAACCCCGAATGAAAGTTCATCACGGGGTACAGGAACCAGGGATATGACTTCACTATAACCTCCAGCACCGCCTACGACCAGAAATGGATCTATGGGAGAAACATTTTTGAGAACATTGATTACCTGGTGGACACCATCTTTGCCAACTACCTATCCAGACCCGGAGTATTGCAGCCCATCTTGACTTCCTACTGCGACGGTCAGAGAGTAACCTGCGCGGGTTTAAGTCAGTGGGGCTCGAAGTATCTGGGTGATCAGGGGTATTCGCCCATCGAGATCATCCGGTACTACTATGGCAATGATATGTATATCAACACTGCCACCACCATCTCCGGCGTACCCTCCTCCTATCCTGGCTATGCACTGAATATCGGTGCATCCGGCGAGAAAGTGCGTCAGCTCCAGACGCAGATAAACCGTATAGCCCGAAATTTCCCAGCCATTCCCACCGTCACCGCCGACGGCATCTATGGTCCCGGAACAGCTGAGGCAGTCCGGGTCTTCCAGGGAGTTTTCAACCTGCCCCAGACTGGCGTGACGGATTATGCTACCTGGTATGAGATTTCGGAGGTTTATGTGGGTGTGTCACGGATTGCTGAGCCCGGGTCATAAGATATAAGGGAATTATAAGGGCATAGATGCAAGAACAAAGCCGATGCACTGTGAGCTATTTCACAGGTTCATCGGCTTTGTAACTGCGCTTTCAGCTCTGCATTTAAGAAGTTTCAACTCCGTATTTAAAAAGTTTCAAAATTGACATCAATATTAAAAATGATATAATATACATCATCATTAAAGAGGAGGAGGTTCGTTCATGGTAATATATGTAAACGCTGCAGCTCAGAGAGATGGGAACGGCAGCAAAGAAATGCCCTTCAAACACATCAATACAGCCGCCCAGATTGCGAAGGCCGGAGATGAAGTGGTTGTGGCTCCGGGCACCTACCGGGAATATGTAGACCCAAAGAATGGCGGAACGGGGGATGCACGCATTGTCTATCGGAGTGAGGTACCGCTTGGCGCTGTCATCACCGGTGCGGAAGAAGTCAAGTCTTGGGAAAAGTACGAGGGGAATGTGTGGGTCTGCCGTATCAACAATGGCGTATTCGGCACCTACAACCCATACACCACACTGGTAGGCGGCGACTGGTATTTTGCACCGACCGTAAGACATACCGGAGCGGTTTACCTAAATGACCGCCAGTTATATGAGGCGGAGACACTGGAGGAGTGCATCAAGGGTGAAATCTATCCCCCCTCCTGGGAGCCGGAATACTCCGTATATAAATGGTACACCGAGCAGAACGGTGACACAACTGTCATTTATGCCAACTTTCAGGGCTACAATCCCAACGAAGAAAATGTGGAGATCAATGTGCGCCGCAACTGCTTTATGCCTTCCAAGACCGGCGTGAGCTATATCACTCTTTCCGGTTTTAATGTCAATAAAGCGGCAACCACCTGGGCACCGCCCGCTGCATACCAGGACGGAATGATCGGCCCCCACTGGTCAAAAGGCTGGATCATTGAAGACTGTGACATCAGCAATAGCAAATGCTGTGGCATTTCTCTCGGAAAATATTACGATCCGGAGAACGATCATTATTTTACCCTAAAGCATGTAAAAAGCCCCACACAGATGGAGCGTGACGCAGTATGCCGCGGCCAGTATCACGGATGGCTGAAGGAAAATGTAGGAAGCCACATCGTTCGCCGCTGCCATATCCATCACTGCGAACAGACCGGCATTGTAGGGCGCATGGGGTGTGTATTCAGTATCATCGAGGACAACCACATTCACAATATCAACAATATGCAGCAGCTCGGCGGCGCTGAGATTGCAGGCATCAAATTCCACGCTGCAATCGATGTAATTTTCCGCCGCAACCACATCCACCATTCCACCATGGGAATCTGGTGTGACTGGCAGGCACAGGGAACTCGTATCACTCAGAATCTCCTACACGACAACTACGCGCCGGATAATACGCCCATGGCTCCTGGTGCCATGATGAGTCAGGACATTTTCGTGGAGGTCGGACACGGCCCCACCCTCATAGACAACAACATCCTGCTTTCCAAGGCCTCTGTACGCATCGCAACACAGGGAATTGCCTGTGTGCATAATCTGATTGCCGGAGCATTTACTGCCGTGGGCGGCGGCACGGACAACACGGTAAACGGTATCAACCAGCCCCGTTACACGCCATATCATATCCCGCATCGCACGGAAGTGGCTGGTTTCATGACCATCCTTCACGGTGATAACCGCTTCTACAACAATATCTTCATCCAAAACTGGCCCGTAAACAAGGCGGAAGTCAAAGAAGATATGGGCTTTAAGATGGCGGACAATCAGGAGGTTGGAACGGCGGTGTTTGATGGGTATCCCACTTACGATGAGTGGATCGCCAACTTTGAGTTGGATAAACCTGCCAATATGAGGAAACTTGAAGAATTCCATTTTGGTCATCTTCCCGTGTGGGCGGATGGCAATGCATACTTTAACGGAGCGAAGGCATGCAACAAAGAAAAAACAAATCTTGTGGACAATTCGACTAATGTTTATGTAAAACTTGTAGAAACAGATGGGAAATTTACTCTGGATACGAATGTATATAAATATCTGGGTGAGTTTAAAGCCGGTGTCATCAACAGCGACATTCTGGGATATGCCTTTGAGCCGGAGGAGAGATTTGAAAATCCGGATGGCTCCACAATCGTTTTCGACAGTGATTATCTCGGCGAGCATCGTGGCATCGCTGTCGTACCGGGGCCTTTTGCTTCTGGAGAAGCTGCAAAAAAGCAGATCTGGTAACATCTATGAACTGAATATGATCTCTCGCGACACACCCTGAAAAATAAATACCAGAAATCCATAGTTAATACTATAATTGCCCTTGCCCGTCCTTCCCCCTGTTCCGCTCATGATAGTCCTCCTATGTATTCCTGTCAGCACACTGACAGGAATACATAGCTTGAGCTTCTGGTACTCCTGCCTTGAGAACAACTCTCAGCCCTCATGCTAATGTAAATTGCTTCACTATTTTTTCTCTTTTTTAGGTTTTTCCAGTTCTTCCGGCTTTTCCTGCTTTGGGGATTTCCCCAGTTCTTCCGGCTTTTTGAGATTTTCTAGCTTTTCTGGATTATCCGTTATTTCCAATTTTTTCAATTTTTCCGAACTTTTTTCCATATCTGTTTGTTTCTGCCAAAGATTCTTTACTGTTTCCATATGTTCAGGCAGCACCTTAAGATTTATGTTTTCTATTGTATACTCTTTTTTATCAGCTGCTAAATTAAATGCAAAAAAACTATATTTGATCCAATCTAACTCTACTTTATGCTCTATATTAATGGCTCGAAGAACAAAATCATCGGCAATTGTTTTTACCAAATCCATATTAAAATGCGTCGCATATGGCGCATTTTCCTGCTCAATCTTATATCGTATCACATCGCCTTCAAAATCTATCCGAACTTCACTCTGCTTATCATATGCATCCGTATACTTCGAAATATAATATCCGTCTTTATTTTTTTTATTTTCCGCAAAGAATCGCGCTCTTAACTCCTTCGAAAGCTTATTGAACCTACACTCCAACTCTATATATTCACCTGGTTGTCCATTCTCTTGCTGGTTCATAGTCGTATTTTCCCTAATGCCATAAATATGCGCTACCCAGTGCGCATTCGCAAGTTCATTTGTATTGGAAGACTTTCCAACAGCATCCTCTATGAAAAGACGGTCGTTAGAACCTATGACTGAATCAGGCAGGCGGATTGGAGTAGCATGATGACCTGTCCATTTAACGGCCTCAAAATTTTGTATCTTAAAAGCTGCAGTACCACCTTTTGAAGAGCTTAATTCTGTTCGACGAATCTTAGACATATCACACGCGGTGGGCCATACCGGCATATATTTTGATAATTTCTCTTCTTCAATTACCTGCTTATGACGATATTCGAGATCCTTAATCACTATTTCCAGTGCAAGTATGTTATCTCGTTGCCCTATAACAAATATACGGAATTTACTGATTAAATTATAGATGTCTTTTAGAGCTTTCGGGTGTCTTTTCTCAATGCAAAGCAGCTTATACCTATCAGAAAAAATATTGGCATAATCATCAATTTTATCACATAATGCTAGCAATCCTTCATTTTCTAGCAAATTATTTACCTGATCCAAAAACTCTTTTACCGTCAATGAGGCAAAAGGTAATATGTATGCAGTATCTATTGTATCTGTTGTAAGCATTTCATTAAATTTATCCTTAACATCACCGGTCACATTATTAATTTCCGCATTGAAAATTTCGTATGCATCATTTATTTTGTAAATGTCAACCGATGAGTTGCTCATTATATTAGAGGCTATATTACGCAGCGTGAACATGTCAAGCATGATATCATAGCCCAAGGAAGCAACTGCTATATATTCTTTTTTTATTTTTTTATCTTTCCCCAGTTCATTATTTTTATTGTTATACTCTGTATACAGATTAATTTTTTCATCAGTATATTTTACGAGCTGTTTAGCTGTTCTTTTTACTTTGTGATATATCATATCATTCCATAACGCTTTTGCATACCGCAACAGATCGCCAGTTATTCCATCTTGTATTTGCATTAGATCAGATGCATATTTCTCCATTTTTTTCGGACGTAAAGGCTGGGCCTGTCCCGGTTTTATATCCCCATAACCGTCCACTATCATCTTTCCGACATGCGGTATCCTTCCCTGTCCAAAACGGATAAATTTTCTGATAAGATTTTTACCCTCATGGAATACATCAAATGCTAAGGACTCTCCGGTTCCCTTGATGCCAAGTTTACTTAAGGTTCCTTCTTGCTGTACCTCATCTACTGCCGACTTTTCGAAATAAACCGATGCCGGTTCTCCGTTCTTAACCATCACTTTGCTGTACTGCTCATTCCCCGGTGCCTGGGCAAACGTGTAGTCTCCCATGATTCTGTATCTCTGTACAATACCGGTACCCGCATTGCCTGTAGGAGCTATTTCAATCCTTTTTCCTGCACCGATCTCATCCGCCTGCCGTTCCAGACCCTCATCCGTGTTCATCGCCACGCCGCGGGGATGCATTGCATTTGCCCGCACAAGTCCCAGCTTCTGCTGCACCACATGCCCAAGTTCATGGGGAAGATACCTCTCCTGTCCGCTGCTCCATACGCTCCTTGAGCTGCGTGGGAATGCCGGTACGATTTTCATTAATCTTTTCTCTTTCAGCAAACTCAGCCATACTGATCATCTCCTTGCTCTTTTACTAATACTGTCCTGTGGCGGTAAGTATCCGATACCAACCTATCTTAAGGATATCATGGCTGCTATAATCAAATAAATATACCTAAATAAAAATGAGCCGTTGCATCAGTAGAATGAAGTGCGCATCTACCTTTGCAACGGCTCTATCATTGATATCATCATACCATTTATCGGTGATAAGGCTAATATTCAGCGGTTGAGCCT
>JAFLRO010000189.1 GCA_022511425.1 Acetatifactor sp. | reverse complement strand
TTTTGAGCGATATTTCCTTTTAAGGACTGATGGTTGTATTTTAACAGCTCAGTGGCTATATGAGCTGGAACAATTTCCGCAACCGAAATCACCGCTGCCGATTTTTCGGTAAACATCCATTTGCCATCAACAGAAGTGATTTGGTAGTTAATTTTCTCGAGAATTTTTTCTACCTGCCCAGTGATTAGGTTGTGCCCCGTATAAATGCAGAAATTGTAGCAATATTCGCAGAAGATCACCAAATAGTCGATGTCAAAATTAGAGGGATTTATTGCAAATTGGAAACCATATGTCTCATCAAAGTCATCTAAAGATATGCACGTTCCCTTGAATGGAATTTTATGAAACTGCTCTGCAACTTCGTCTGCTACACTTCCACGAAGAGAACTATTTTCGTAAAACATATTAAGTAATCTATGATACTCTTTTCGTATATCAATATCTGCGCTTTCAAGTACTTGAACAAAGTTTTTACGTTCCATATTTTCTCCTTAAATGAGTGAGTCTAAAGTTTAACATTGGAGACATCAATCTCACCGGATATCAGCTTAGGTAGCAAAGCGTCCCGCATTGCTGCAAGCCGCTGATTTTCAATAATGTTACTCAATAATGTCTGATAGATGGGCTCTACTATACTGAGGAATGCTTTTGAGTCAGCATCAAATAATTTGGAAATGCTTTCTGCTTCAAAATCTCTGGTAGTGATTGCGTCAAATACAGCTCCACTTGCTTTATGTTTCAATTTATCTATTGCCTTTAATGTGTAGAAGTATACAAGAAGTTGGTGTGTGTTTTTTCCAATAAGCGCATAGCATGACTGATTCATCGCCATAGGAACACCAGACAGTCCCACTTTACCAACCGTACCTCTGGCTGTCACAAAAACTGTGTTCACCGGATACAGTCGGCTATTGCAATGTGCCAGTCCATCCTCTGTAATCATCTTTTCTGTAATCAAAGTATAAGGCTTGCCAGCATCTTTCGGAGTGAAGAATGGTACATTACCATTCCAGTACAGTGAATTGCCTGTTTTCGGAGTGCCACCACCGAGAATCTGAATAACTTCGGTAAAAACGACTTCTGTATCAGTCTGAACATAAAGGTTGTCAAACAAAGTTGCTGCTTGCCGCTGTAAATTATCGTTTAGAACCTGTATTCATAAGCGTTTGAGCAGGGTATGAGAATGGGAAATAATGACCATAGTCTCAGCAGAAGGAACAGAAATTTCATAATCTTTACTGAGGCGCCTGGAGTGGTTGAGCCAGGAAAGAGTACGTTCCACTACCCAGCGCCAGGGAAGCTTTTCCCATTGGTGTGGCTTGATTTTCTCTGAAATATCAACATCAAGGCCAAGTTGTTCCTTCACATCAGAGACAAAAGTACCCCGGTATCCGGCATCCGCACAGAATTTCTGGATAAATGGATACCGCTCATAAGCTCGCCTGGCGGTGGATATCCCACCTTTTGTATCATGAATATTGGCGGCATGTACGGCGACAGACAGCAAACAGCCAAGCACATCCACTACAATGTGCCGCTTCCTGCCTTTCGTTTTTTTCCTCCGTCAATCCCACGTTCTTCGCTGGCCGCTGCCGTTTTTACACTTTGGGAATCAATGATCGCATAGCTCGGACTCTCCTTGCGTCCGGCATTTGTTCGCGTCTTTTTTACAAGATGTTTCAGTATCTTATCCCACAGCCCGCTGATCCGGGCTCGGCGATAAAAGCTGTGTACCGTTGAATATGGCGGAAAATCATGGGGCAATTGTCTCCATTTACACCCTGAATCCACCACATACAGTACCGCATCCGTCAATTCCCGCTTACTCCACGTACAGTTCCGCATCCCCGTATACAGTGGCGCTATTTCTTCCCACTGCTTATCTGTTAAGTCGCTCGGGTACGACTTTCGCACTCTTTTTTCCATATCCTTATCTTACCACAGGTCTCCACTCTTGTGAATACAGTTTCTTA
>JAFLRO010000188.1 GCA_022511425.1 Acetatifactor sp. | reverse complement strand
CCAGACAAGCTCATCGCCTTTTTTTGCAAGTTCAACTACATCCTCAAGAGTCAGCTTTCGGCGGAAATAATCCTCAGGCAGCGGCCTATCCCCCTCCCCGAACTCATCGTCCCACGTAGACAGCCAGTCATACTTTGCTTCATAATAATCCTCGTCAATGACAAGATAGGTATTCCCAATGTTTCCCACACTGTGCGAGGTGCCGTCGTTCAAGGTGAAATAAAAGAAAATGCTCCCTCCGTCCAAGTCCTCGTGTTCATCCACAAACTTACCCTTACTCTGATTGATGAGCGAGACCATAGCAGTAATCTCCTCTCTGGACAAGCTCTTAAAATCTCCGGGCAATCCCACAAGAACTACGAGATCCGCCCTCAGCACATCGTCGGCAGAAAGCTCTCTTGCCCATGTCATTGTTTCCCGCTGCTTTGCCGGATCAGTGAGGAAACAGACGGCAACAACCACACAGACAATGACTGCTGCCACAATGATCCAGAACGCAGGCTTTTTGTAGTTCAGTACCGACTTCACTCTCTCTTTTACGCCCACTTCGCCAAAAGACAGCGGGCAGGCAGCGATCATACGGCGGTTCACGCTGCAGGCGAGCAGTGCCTGAGAGTAGTCCGCTCTCTGTTCACTGCCCAGTTCCCCGATGACCTTTTCATCACAGGCCAGCTCAATATCCCGGCAAAGCAGCACGTAAGCCAGCCACATGAGAGGATTGAACCAATAAATAGTCAGAAGCAGAAAACCGAAGGGTTTCCACCAATGGTCTCCGCGCCGAATATGCGACTGTTCATGGGCAATCACATGTCCCAGGTCCTGCTCATCCATCTGAAAGGGAAGATATATTTTCGGCCTGACAATGCCAAGCACAAATGGGGAGCCTACATTCTCACTTTGGAAGATATTTTCCTTCAAAAGGACTGCAGTCGCTACTTTTCTGCGAAGCAGCCAAAAGCTGACCGCAGTATAACCAAGAAGGATGACTATTCCTACCGCCCAGATGCCGGCAAGAACAGAAATCCAAATCTGCAGGGGATTTACGCTTGCTCCCGGTGCGGGTGCAAAGGCTTCACTGATCACGGGGTTCACAGCGCTGTTGATGGTGGAAATGCCCGTATGGATAACGGGTTCCGGATCCATCATGATCTCTGGACTTATAGTTTCCGCGCTGGGAACCAGGCTCATTGCACTCTCAATGGAGAACGGACACAAAAGCCTGACAGCCACGATCCCCCAGAGGAGTACATTAGTCCACTTCGGCGCTTTCTTCAAAAGAATCCTCAATACCAGCACTGCCAGGATGAGCCAGCAAGCCGATATGCTCATATTCAAGATCTTCAGGAAGATTTCTGTCATTGTGCGCCTCCCTTTCGGAAGCGGTCGATCATGCGCTGTACCTCGTCGATCTCATCCTCAGTGATATTCTGGTGTTTGGTAAATGCCGCCACGAACGCCGGCAAGGATCCTTCGAATTTCTTCTCTACCAACTCATTGATCTCCGCAGTCTGTACTTCTTCTTTTGTGACAAGGGAAGATACAATGGAATTCTCGTTCTTCAAGATGCCCCTCTCAGATAACCGCTTGATAACGGTATATGTGGTAGTAGGCTTCCAGCCCAACTGCTCCCTGCACAAAACAACAAGCTCACTGCTCTTGACAGGCTCGTGCTCCCACAAGATCAGACAGAACCGATATTCACTTTCAAATACCTTTGGTGTCTCCATACAACATAACCCCCTCTCTAATGTATTAGAGTAATGTTATTCTAATCCATTAGAGTGGATATGTCAATACCTTTTCCTCTATTTTGCAAACATCACTTTTTCGCTGTTGAAAAGTCTTGTCAGCACCCAGGTCAGCAGAAAGGCATACACCAGATTGCTCACCATAGTCACCACTATCTGCCCCGGCACATACTGAAAGGAGAAAATGCCATGCATGCACTGTACGCTGTTATAGAGCGGAATGCAGAAAAGGCCCAGGCTCTTCTCCCCCG
>JAFLRO010000187.1 GCA_022511425.1 Acetatifactor sp. | reverse complement strand
AAGTATTCCACACCGCATTTCTCCAGCTGCTTCTCAAAGATTTCCTCCACCTTGTCCATGTTGGAAAGATCATAGCCTGGAAACTTGTCAGCCAGATAAAAACTCTCTCTGGGATAACGGCTCAATGCCCGCCCCATCACCAGCTCGGAGTTACCGTCATGATAACCCCAGGCGGTGTCAAAATAATTTACTCCCTGCTTTATGGCGATGTCAACCATCTTTGCGGCGGCTGCCTCATCAATCCTGCTGTCATCACCGTCAATTACGGGCAGGCGCATTGCTCCCATGCCCAACATGGAAAGCTTCATATCCTTATAATTCTTGTAAACCATATTTTACCCTCTTTATACTTATTTTCCTAACTCCACCGGCTCGAATCGAATTCGAACTTCAGGCAGTGTATGGATGGTTGTGTAGCTGTTCAGCAGTCCATCCTCCGCGCTCAAGTCGTTTTCCCCGCTAGCCGGAGGCGCAAACAGTTTCAGTGTCAGATCACATGCACCAGTCAAAGGCTTCTCGTAAAAGGCGCTCATCAGGTCAATGGTCTTTGCCTGGGGGGACTTGTAGAACCACTTGCCATTTAACTCCAACATCAGATTGGAATCATCCTCAAATACCACCTCACAAAAATGAGGATTTGAGTCAAAATGCAGTGCAATAGCCAGCCCCTCCGCATCCTCTGCACCGCCCCAGCGCAGTTTCACCGGAAGAGAAACCTCCTCTCCCTGAGTCATGGCTGGGCTGAAATAGTCATCGTGGATAATTTCTTTATAGGTGGCGAGCAACGGCTGTGGGATACCCACCTCCGCATTGTTGGGATCCTCAATCTCAAGTCCCAGCCTTCCTCTGTCACGGAATTGATACATGGAAAAGCTGGTGAACCAGGTGGCATTCTCCTCTTTCAAGATATCGCAGAATTCCTTTACCATATCCGCCTGTTCATAAGGACCGGTCACATCGCCGTCTGCATTCAGCTCACTCATCATCATGGGCTTTGCCTCGCCGCCACACAGCTCCCGGAAGCGGTCATAGGTTCGTTTCGTATACTCAAAGGTTTCGCGGATGTTGCCGCGGGAATGGGAAGTGCCGCCCCGCTCCGCCACATCGTAGGGCCAGCCCCAGTGCAATGCAAAGTACTTGTCGATGGACCACATATCCGTATCCCTTACCGGCTGAGCAAAATACTCCTCCATCTCAATCTCCGTCTTTCCCTCATCCACTCCGCCGGTGCAGAGAATGGTCTGCACATTGGGCGCATGTTCCTTGAGGATCTTACAGAAATGACTGTAAAACTCGGCAATCTCTTTGTAGGTACTCCTCTTGGTAAAGTTAAACCAATTGCCGGTGCATTCATGGTTGATGCGCAGCATCATGCGTCCAAAAGGCCTTAAGTCCTTCGCTATGGCAATCAGATGATCGTCAGTCACATGGGGATCAATGGTCAGCGTGAGCGTCACATCCTGTCCATGCCTGCGTATATCCCGCATATAATTGAAAGGCTCCCCTTCCGTGCTGCCATTTGGACCGCCTTTGTATGTAAAGTAATCGTCGTAGGGAAAATCCCAGGCAAAGGACACATCCGGGCTTGCATGGACCTCACTGGCGCGCCCCGGCCAGCCCTCATCCAGCGGATAATAGCAATACATCAGGCTGATGCTGCGGTGGGGTCTTCCCAGTGTGTGCAGGATATAATCCTGATTTACATACTCTCCGCGCTCAGACCCGTCCCCCAAATCCACCGCGCACTTCGCTTTTCCCATATGAAGGGAATATACCTTTAACTCACTCATATTTGCCTCCTTCTGTTCCACTCAGATCTCTACCGGAAACCCGGACCCGAGTAACCTTAATCTAACAAAAAGACATAAGTGTATTATAGCTTAAGTCTGAATAGATAGCAACTAAAGTTCTTAATCTTATAAACAGTGTACTTTCCTAGTGTACATACATGTACATACAATTTTTTTTGCAAAAAAGAGAAGAAACACCGATAAAATCAGCGTTTCTTCCACTTCTTAAGAGAGGTGCGAGCCGGATTTGAACCGGCGGATAACGGTGTTGCAGACCGGGGCCTTACCACTTGGCTATCGCACCATATTTAATTAAATGACTCCAACGGGAATCGAACCCGTGTTACCGCCGTGAAAGGGCGATG
>JAFLRO010000186.1 GCA_022511425.1 Acetatifactor sp. | reverse complement strand
TGTCTGTGACCGTTCTTCTTGTGGTATCCGGTCTTTCTCTTGTACTTGTATACAATGACCTTCTTACCTCTTCCCTGCTCCATAACGGTAGCGGTCACGCTTGCTTTTGCAGCATCCTCGCCAACCTTCAGGGTACCGTCACTTACTGCGATCACACGGTCAAAGGTTACAGTGTTTCCGGCTTCCGCATCCAGCTTTTCAACCTTGATGACATCGCCCTCGGAAACCTTGTACTGCTTTCCGCCTGTTGCAATAATTGCGTACATAATTAAGGCACCTCCTTGCTCGCGGATTTGATAAAATCCCATATTTAATCAAATCCCGTTCTCGCTGACTTTGGTGGCATCCGTACGGACACACTTCTACCGAGTCATGCGGCATACTGCTATATCTTAGCATGAGACGTACGGTTTGTCAAGAGCCTTCTCAGCAATTATCTCCAACCTGCTCTGGATGGGTAAAAGAAGCAACTTGCCCAATAATCCATAGGTGAGCGGAGTGATGGACAATGCAAATAAAGTTAACACATTCCATAAGGCCGTCAATATGTCATCAGAGAACGGAAGATTAACGTGAAATCCGGCCAAGATCAGTGTGATAGATGCATACGATATACCTGCTATTATCCCTACATTTCCCAGCATTCTCATGGCAATTACAGATTCTTTTACCTCTCCAACGGAATATTCCCTGTGCGCAAAAACAATACCAAATGCTCTGAAGAAAGGTCTCCACATTTTTGCAGCGCTCATGGTAAGCACCGCAGCCAAAAGCAATGGGATGACAGAGGGAAAATCAATCAAATAGCGGAGCCATTGCCTTGTTACTTCCGTAGAACTTGTGGCATATAAAAGTGATATTACAACAACTGATACTACTGCAATAAACGACAAAATAATAATCAACAAAGCATTAAGGATGGTTCTTCGATTCTGTTTTTTGTGGTTCTCTGTTTCCTGCATTAAATTCATAATATTTTCCTCTGCTTTCCGGGAATAACTGTCGTCCGACAGACGTTCCCCCGACAATAACTCGTTGACATTGATCTGAAGTGCCTGACATAAAGGCATTAACATGGACATTTCCGGCATGCCATTTCCTGTCTCCCATTTTGAGACTGTTCTGTCGCTGACACCCATCAGCTCCGCCAGTTCCCGTTGTGTCAGTTCCTTCTCTCTCCTGAGTTCTGCAATGAATTTGCCGATCTTTACCTGATCCATATCTTCCTCACATTCTGCCGTCTGACGGCACTTATTTTGCTGCAGCTATTGACAACATAGCGATTATATCCGGAAAATAAAACGAATTTCCCGTAGAATCTGTCTCCACGTACCGTAGAATCCCCATATATCATAAAATCTATATATCAAAAGAGGGCGCCTCCCGGCACCCTCTTCTTTTTTCTGGTGCGCCCGCCGGGCGCACGTTCTAACAAGTCTTCTTCCCACAGTAGAGAACTGAACCAACCTATCATTGGTTCTTTTTCTCAAAATCTTCCACATACTGAGTAATCAACTTCACCGTGCCATCCACTCCCAGCACACTGCTATTGATACAGAGGTCATAGCTGTCTGCACGTCCCCATTTCTTGGAAGAATAATAGTTGTAGTAGCTCTGGCGCTGCTTATCTTTCTTGATGATCATATCACGGGCCTTGGATTCGGTGAGACTGTACTTCTCCATGATGCGCTTCACCTTGGTGTCCTCATCGGCATAGATGAACAGATGTAACACGTTCTTATAATCTGCCAAAGCATAATCTGCGCATCGTCCTACAATGATGCAGGGGCCTTCCTCAGCAATTTTCTTGATAGTGTCAAACTGCGCCAGAAAAACCTTGTGGCTGATGGGCATATCAACAAAAGAGGATGCGTTGTAGCCAAAGGAATAGGTATCCATGACCAAATTGTACAGAAAAGAGTTTGTAGGTCTCTCGTCGTGATTCTGGATCATTTCCTCACAGAAGCCGCTCTCCTTAGCCGCCCGGGTCAAAAGCTCCTTATCGTAACACTTGATGCCGAAATATTCCGCAACCTTTTCCCCAATCTCACGCCCCGCGGATCCAAACTGACGTCCGATGGTGATTACAGTCTTCATACACATACCCTCTCTTTCTACCAGTATAAGATAATAAAAGTATTGTCTGGAAATTTATACTTTTATTATATGAACATTATACAACATT
>JAFLRO010000185.1 GCA_022511425.1 Acetatifactor sp. | reverse complement strand
GCAGAAAGAGTCAAGGATTGCCTTGAGGGAGAACTTGCACCGTTCATCATGGAAAAAGAAGGTGCAGAGAGCGAATTTCGATTTGAAGAGATGTATATGAACATCCTTCCGATTCTTTCCTTAATTGATTAAAGTAAAAATCGAATAAAGCAAGGAAATCAATGGGTTTTGCGGTTTTGAATCGCAAAACCCATTGATTTTTTGGATAAATTAGGATATACTATATTGAACCGGAGGTGATCAAATGATTGACAGACCTATGTATGTTGATGCTATCATGAATTATGTAGATACGCCATTTGTTAAAGTTCTTACCGGGATTCGGCGTTGTGGAAAGTCAACTATACTCAAAATGATCATTGAAAAACTGCATAATGAAAGAGGTGTACGAAAAGAGCAGATTGTCAGTTATCACTTTGACTCCATGGAATATGAGGATATGACTGCAAAGCAGATGTACGATGAATTGAAGAGCAGACTGTATGATAAAGGAAAAACTTATTTTTTTTTGGATGAGATACAGGAAATAAATGCTTGGGAGAAGGTAGTGAATTCTCTGGCCACAGACTTTGATGCAGACATATATGTAACGGGTTCTAATTCCCGAATGATGTCTTCGGAGATTTCCACATACCTGACAGGACGGTATGTAACTTTTCGTATTTATACATTGTCTTTTCATGAATATCTTGATTTTAAAAGTCACCATGCAGTTCCGGGTGATTATAAGACCGAGCTGGCAGACTATATCCGATTTGGCGGTTTTCCAGCCACACATCTGCAAAACTACAGTCAGGATGAAATATATACGATCGTAAAAGATATTTATAACTCGACCATTTTTTCGGATATTGTAAAACGAAGTCAAGTGCGCAAGATTGACCAGTTGGAGCGCGTTGTGAAATATGTATTCAATAATGTTGGAAATACATTTTCTGCAAAGTCCATCTCTGACTATCTGAAAGCAGAGCATAGGACACTGGATAATGAAACTGTATACAGTTACCTGGAAAAACTGGAAAAAGCATATTTGCTGCATCGTTGTTCCCGTTATGATCTGCGGGGCAAGGAGATACTCAAGACGCAGGAGAAGTTCTATTTGGCGGATACAGCGCTTCGTTACAGTGTATTGGGTTATAATGTGGATACAGTGGCATCCAGCCTAGAGAATGTGGTATATCTGGAACTATGTCGTCGTGGATATACTGTTTATACTGGAAAAGCTGAAGATGGCGAGATTGATTTCATTGCTATCCGTCAGAATGAAAAGCTTTATGTCCAGGTCACTGAGAGGATACCTTCAGAAAAGACAGAGAAGCGGGAATATGAGCGGCTTCTGGAGATCAGAGATAATTATCCGAAGTATGTTCTGCGGACAGATGAATTTGCCGGAGGAAACTACGAAGGCATTAAAACCATGCATGTTGCAGATTTTCTTTTAAGTGCGGAGTTCTGAGTATAAAAGATATATAGGTAAATATATCAGGTTGCTTTTTTTGTTGAAAAAAAAAGATGATTATGGTAATTTATATGTTGTATGAAAAAGCCACTGAAAGCGGCGGATTGTGAGGAAACTATGGCATTGAGTAAGAAGCCCGTGACGGGCATGAAGGATATACTGCCCGAGGAGATGCAGATTCGGGATTACTGTATTCGTGTGATTAAGGAGACCTATGGGAAATTTGGATTTACATCCATTGAAACCCCTTGTGTGGAGCACATTGAGAATCTGACTAATAAACAGGGCGGCGACAATGAAAAGCTTATTTTTAAGATTCTTAAAAGGGGAGAGAAGCTGAATGTGGCTGAGGCTCTTACCGAGGAAGAGGTGGTGGACGGCGGTCTGCGGTATGACTTGACGGTGCCTTTGGTGCGGTACTATTCCAACAATTCGGCACAGCTGCCATCCCCATTTAAGGCGCTTCAGATGGGAAATGTATGGCGGGCGGACAGGCCTCAGAGAGGGCGTTACCGCCAGTTTATGCAATGCGATATTGACATTTTTGGGGAACCTTCCAATCTGGCGGAGATCGAACTGATACTGGCGACCACCACTACTCTGGGCAGGCTGGGCTTCAAAGGTTTTGAAATCCGCATCAACGACAGGCAGATTCTGAAGGCTATGGCTGCTTACAGCGGATTCCCGGAGGAGTCTTATGACAGCGTCTTTATCACGTTGGACAAGATGGATAAGATCGGCTTGGAAGGCGTGGAAGC
>JAFLRO010000184.1 GCA_022511425.1 Acetatifactor sp. | reverse complement strand
GCTCCCATGTGGGAATCTGTGCAAAGTGTTACGGCGCCAACATGGCTACCGGCGAAGCAGTGCAGGTAGGTGAGGCAGTGGGAATCATTGCAGCACAGTCCATCGGCGAGCCCGGTACCCAGCTGACAATGAGAACCTTCCACGCCGGCGGTGTGGCAGGTGACGATATCACACAGGGTCTTCCCCGTGTGGAGGAGTTGTTTGAGGCAAGAAAGCCTAAGGGCCTCGCTATTATCGCCGAGTTTGGCGGTAAGGTGGAGATCCGCGACACCAAGAAGAAGCGCGAAGTTGTTGTGACCAACGATGAGACCGGTGAGTCTAAGGCATACCTGATTCCTTATGGTTCCCGTATCAAGGTGCTGGATGAGCAGGTGCTGGAGGCCGGTGACGAGCTGACCGAGGGCAGCGTGAATCCTCATGACCTGTTGAAAATTAAAGGTATTCGTGCCGTTCAGGATTATATGCTCCGGGAGGTACAGAGAGTGTACCGTCTGCAGGGTGTTGATATCGCTGATAAGCACATCGAAGTCATTGTGCGTCAAATGTTAAAGAAGGTGCGCATTGAGAATAACGGTGATACGGAATTCCTGCCCGGCACGCTGGTGGATGTCCTGGATTACGAGGACATGAACGAAGCCCTTATCGCAGAGGGCAAGGAACCCGCAGATGGCAAACAGGTTTTGCTTGGTATCACTAAGGCAGCGCTTGCAACCAGTTCCTTCCTGTCGGCAGCTTCCTTCCAGGAGACCACCAAGGTATTGACTGAGGCTGCTATCAAGGGAAAGATCGACAATCTGATCGGTCTGAAGGAGAACGTAATTATCGGTAAGCTGATTCCTGCGGGAACCGGCATGAAACGTTATCGTAATACCAGACTGAGCACCGACGAGGTGGACACCATTTCCTTTGACGAATATATTGAGGAGGGTGAAACAGACTTTGCGGAGAATCCCGAGAATGTAGATGAACCGGAGGAGAGTGATTCTGTTCAGGAAGAGGAACAGGAAGTCGTATTAGCCGGGAGCACAGAAGAATAATTTTTAAGTAAGAGTGTAAAAAAGGAACCCGTTGGTCATTGACTGGCGGGTTCTTTTGGAATCTATGGAATGGAAATTATTCTGTTTTAAACAGTACCTTGGATTGTAAGAAACATATTTGACATTTTATATATTATCCACTATCATAAAGACAAGCTACAACCTTGGAAAGGATACTTTTATATATGAAGATTCTCGTGACGGGAGTTAAGGGACAACTTGGTTATGATGTAGTAAATGAGCTGACAGAGCGCGGTATAGAGACTATTGGAGTGGATATTGAGGAAATGGATATCACAGATGCCGCCAGTGTGGAGCGGGTAATCCGTGATGCGGCTCCTGATGCAGTGATCCATTGTGCGGCATTTACTGCTGTAGATGCAGCGGAGGAGAATGAGGAACTGTGCCGCAAGGTTAATGTGGATGGCCCACGAAACATTGCCAAAGTGTGCAGAGAGCTTGATATCAAGATGGTACAAATCAGCACGGATTATGTGTTTGAGGGAACGGGGGAGCGTCCGTGGGGGCCGGAGGATGAGTGCCGACCTAAAAGTGTGTACGGACGGACTAAGTATGAGGGTGAGCTTGCGGTGAGGGAGCTGTTAGATAAGTATTTCATTGTGCGTATTGCCTGGGTATTTGGAATCAATGGCAAGAACTTTGTAAAAACAATGTTGAATCTTGCAAAAAACCATGATACTCTCACCGTGGTAAATGATCAGTTTGGCTCACCTACCTATACCTATGATCTGGCCAAGCTGCTGGCGGATATGGTAGTAACCGAGAAATATGGCATCTATCATGCGACTAATGAAGGCAGCTGCTCCTGGTATGAATTTGCCTGTGCAATCTTTAAGGAAGCCGGAGTGGAGGTAAATGTGATTCCTGTCACCAGCGAGGAGTACGGCGCCAAGGCAAACCGTCCGGCAAACAGCCGTATGAGCAAGGCGAAGCTGACTGAGAATGGTTTTCAGAGACTGCCAGAGTGGGAAGATGCACTTAAAAGATATGTGCAGGAGCTTAGAAAAGCAGGATTTCTGGAATAAAAAAGTAGTTGACAATGCATCCACAAACATGTATACTAATATGGCATGCGTGCGGATGCATTTTTTTGCGTCGAAAAAATGCCCGCCTCAGCAGGCAAAACCATTACATTTTAGAAAGAGGTGAAACAGAATGCCAACATTTAACCAGTTAG
>JAFLRO010000183.1 GCA_022511425.1 Acetatifactor sp. | reverse complement strand
GGTTACAAAAACTGCATTTGGATTTACAAAGTGGCATTTCGCCCTACAAGTCACGGTTACCTCATAAGTATATATGCAATATTTATGTTTGTCAATATAAATTTAATGATAATCGTTAATTTATTAATATTTATCATTTTAACTAATGCGCCTGTGCGCCTGTGCTAGAGGGCCTGTACTGGAGGGTACAACTGACATAAAATATCCCGAATATTGAAATATCCGGCTGCTGTTTTTCTTCGAATGTGTTATACTATATTCAAACAAACATAAGGAGCGTAAAAAATGCAAGGTAGAATCCATTCTCTAGAAAGCTTTGGCACTGTTGATGGTCCTGGCACCAGATTTGTTGTGTTTGTACAGGGTTGCCCTATGCGCTGTGCTTACTGTCATAACCCTGATACTTGGGATATGAACGGCGGTACACTGATGGAGCCATCATACATCATTGAACAATATGAGCGAAACAAGCCCTTTTACGCAAACGGCGGAGGGCTTACAGTCACTGGCGGCGAACCCCTGATGCAGATTGATTTTCTTCTGGAGCTGTTCACCCTGGCAAAGGAGAAAGATATTCACACCTGCATCGACTCCTCCGGAATCGCCTTTAACCCTGACAGCGCCACCCAGCAGGAAAAGCTGGCAAAGCTCATGGAATTAACAGATCTGGTGATGCTGGATATCAAACACATCGATCCTGGGAAACACAAAGACCTGACCCAACAGCCCAACACTAATATATTAAAATTTGCCGAGTACTTAAATGAAAAAAATGTAGACGTGTGGATCCGCCATGTGGTGGTTCCCGGCATTACTGATGACGATAAATACCTCTTTGACTTGGGTTACTACATCGGCCAGTTCAAGAACCTAAAAGCCCTAGATGTCCTTCCATACCACACCATGGGAGAAAAGAAATATCAAGGCCTTGGCATAGAATATAAACTGAAGGGTGTTCCGCCCATGGACAAGGGCATTCTCTTGGAAAAGAAAAAAGTCATCTTGGACGGTATTAAAAAACGTCGCTCAGAACAATCTGAACCGTAATGTTTTTTATATTAACAGCCGGTTACAGACATCGTGCGGCGGAGCGTTGCCGCGTTTGTGGGGGCATACCCACCGCACGATGCCGTCACTCGCGGAAATCTCAATAAATCGTAAAAACCAATAACAAACAACTCTAAAAGATTAACACTTTGAAAATAACGTTGATTATAATTTGTATTTGAAAAACAAAAAATCCTCTTGTATTCACTTTCCTTTTATATTACAATAATTACAGCTATTGATAAATTTCTATCAACTAAAAGGAGGATTTCGTTATGGCATACGTAATCGGTGATGCTTGCGTAGCTTGCGGCGCATGCGAGGCTCAGTGTCCTGTCGGCGCAATCAGCATGGGGGATGGCAAGTTTGAGATTGACCCTGAAAAGTGCATTGACTGCGGCTCCTGCGCAGGCGGATGTCCTGTAGGAACAATTGAGCAGGGTTAAACTAACCAACGAAAAGGCGCCTCACTGTGAGGTGCCTTTCTTTTTTTTGCCCAGTCGAAACTGCCTTGTCTTTGTCTTCTTCCGCAAAAGTTCATCCATCTTTTTATAGTGCTCCTCGTCCCTCTCCGCCAGCATTTTATCTCTGGCTTCATCACGCTCCTCCTGCATCCGGAACTGATAATCCAGCTCCTTCACCACACTCTCCTTAATCTCCTGACAGAGCTCACTGTTATTCTCCCGCAGGGTTTCTCTGATCAGCTGCTGCAGCAGCCACTGAAGCCGTCTGGATTTGTCCTCTTTACTTTCGACCGTAACCTGCCGGTCTCTGCTGTCCACAATCTCTATGGCAAGCCCGGTCTCCTCTTGTACAGATTTCTCCTGTGCTGGTTTCTCCTGTGCAGTTTTTTCCCACACATTTCCTTCCTGTAATTCGACGCCCTGCTCTCTTTCCCGTACCGTACTTTCCGCTCTGCCTGTGATATCTTCCCGCGCCCCTTCCATAGGCAGTACATCCAGCTTCCCGTCACGCAAGATCATTTTAATGGCTTTCAACTGCAATCCTCTCTCCTTCATTCCTTTAATCTGTTTAAAACGTTCCACATCCTCTTCCGTGTAGTAGCGGTGACCCAGTTCATTGCGTTTGATTGGCAGATGTAGTTCTTCCTCCCAGTAACGCAGCACATGGCTCTCCACCTTTACCTCTTTTGCAGCGTCAGAAATAAACAGATAGTTACTCATAGCCTCTCCTTTCG
>JAFLRO010000182.1 GCA_022511425.1 Acetatifactor sp. | reverse complement strand
CGCAGCATAGGAATTTTATCATACATTGTCTGCAATGTATAGTCTATTTCTTCCATTGTGGTATATACAGAAAAGCTGAACCGTATGGCGGACTCCAACATCCATTGTTCCACATGCATGGCACGTAATGTGGCTGAAGGCTGGGGCTTACGGGCCGAGCAGGCGCTGCCGGCAGACACATAGATTCCTTTCTCCTCCAAGGCATGGAGCAGTACCTCACTGCGGACTCCGAAGACGGAGACGCTGACGATGTGAGGCGCAGTACCCTCCCCATCAGGGAATTCAGGAAGCAGACCATTAATTCTAATATTATCAAGCTTCCTCAACCCTTCTATAAAATAACGCTTGCAATTAAATAATCGTTCCCTATCTTCGTCGTAATGGTGGTACAGTAACTCTGCCGCCTTCGCCATACCTGCTGCACCGGGTACGTTATCCGTACCGGATCTCAGGTTTGACTGTTGACCGCCGCCGTGAATAATGGGTTGGATCTTGACCTTATCTCCAATATACAGAATGCCCACACCCTTTGGACCGTGAATTTTGTGACCGCTAGCTGAGAGCAGATCAATTCCCATCTTTTTAGGATATATTTTCGCTTTTCCAAACCCCTGCACAGCGTCCACATGAAACAGAGTGCCGGGATTTATGCGCTTGATTAGTGCGCCGGCTTCCCCAATAGGCTGCACAGATCCCACCTCGTTATTGGTGTGCATAATGGATACCAAAATCGTATCCTGACCCATGGTATTCTGCAGATCCTCAAGAGATATCCTGCCGCTTCCGTCCACGGGCAGATAAGTGACCCGGAAACCCATTGTCTCCAGATAGTGCATGGTCTGTAGTACTGCGGGATGCTCGATCTGTGTAGTGATCAAATGGTTTCCCCGCCTCCTGTTGGCAAGAGCACAACCCACAAGAGCCATATTGTCGGACTCCGTTCCTCCGGAGGTGAAATAAATCTCCTTCTCACCCACTTTCATAAGCCCAGCAAAGGTCTCCCGGGCATAGCGCAGGTACTGTTCCGCCTGCATACCCTTCATATGGAGACTGGAGGGATTGCCATAGTCCTCGCACATTATTTTGGTCATCAACTCCGCCACTTCCGGCAAAACCTGGGTAGTAGCGGAATTGTCTAAATACACTTCCATCGTTTCCTCCATTTCCAAAGTTTTATGAAGTCATATTTCTTTTATTGATAGCATATGCAGAAAACGCTGTCATTGTCAATGTTTGTCATCTAATGCCTCTATGATTAATCTGTTATGTCACGGTCCTCCAGTCGGTACATAATCCACGAAAGCACTGTCAATCCTGCAGTCTCTGTGCGCAAAATTCTCTTTCCCAGTGTGACAGGTTCAATGCCATTAGCCAATGCCTCCTGAATCTCTGTCTCCTCAAAACCGCCCTCCGGCCCGATAAACACTGCAATGCTCTGTCGTGGCTTAAGCGAGTCCATCAGCTCCCTGGTCTTTTCCATCCCTTCAGCCAATTCATAAGGAATCATTCTTACATCCATATCCGCAGCCACTTTCACCGCCTGCGTAAAATCAAGCACCTTGGTGACCTGGGGAATAATAGCACGTTTACTTTGCTTTGCCGCGGCCTCCGCAATTCCCTGCCATCGCGCAATCTTAGCTCCTGCCTTCTTCTCATCCAGCTTCACCACACAGCGCTTTGCAGCTACAGGAATAATCTGATACACGCCAAGCTCCACCGCTTTCTGCACGATCAGCTCCATCTTGTCCCCCTTGGGCAGTCCTTGAAACAAATACACCTTAGAGGACAGCTCCACACCGTCCTCCTTGACAAACCGCAGCTCACAGACAATCCGCTCCTGCTCCAAAGTCAGAATACCGCATCGGTACTCCTTCCCATCCACACCATTGCTGACAGAAATCTCCTCCCCCGGCTTCATGCGCAGGACGTTTTTAACATGGTTCACGTCGGAGCCAGCAATTATAATACGCCTGTTATTTATATCAATCTGAGATGGTTCTACAAAAAACTGATACATGGTATTCATTTCCTTTTTACTATTTCAACTTATAGCAAAGTACCGCCGCCCGAGAATAAGCGAGTGTCGTCTCGACTCTGAATCCACAAGTCGGAGGGGCGGGGCCGTGGAGCCTTGGCGCACGATAGCCGGAGGGCTGCAATTTTTCTTACAGGCCGCTTTTACCACAGGGAGAAACGGACACGATGTCCGTTTCAGCGAAAGCGGAGGCATGGATGCCGACTCTTTCGCGGCCCGTCACT